>JAVWZM010000057.1:0-14536 GCA_036661035.1 Oscillospiraceae bacterium | reverse complement strand
CAGTCTGCGGACTTGTTTATTAAAAAAACCTATTCTATGTGCGTGCTATCGCACATGCACAATTAAAACTGTTTTGCGAAACAGTTTTAATAAATACATTAATAAACCCTTACGACTTGAAAATGTCGTAAGGGTTTATTTTTTGCTTTCCTTTTATGACAGCTTTTTCATAGCTTCGGCGGTAAACTTTACCTAGAGCTTTTTATTATCTGAAAATATCAAAACAAAACGCGTATTGGGTAAAGGGGAGGCAAGGGCTTGGGCAACATTATCTATGTGGATATTTTGTTTATTACAAATGCGCTGATTGGTTATTTTACTTTGCGCGCGTCATGTAAATTAGGTGGTGATAAATGTACAACCTTACGCATTATTTTAGCATCTATTGTAGCAGGATTTAGTGCGATGATTATTTTTATAGAGCTGAATAATTGGTTGTTATGGCTTTATAAAATCACATCGGCAATACTTGTTTGCTATATAGCCTTCACTGCTAAAAATATTAGAATGTTTTTAAAGCTTGTGGTTTGGTATCTTATGCTGAATTTTGCGCTTGCAGGTACAGTGTTTGCTATACAATACTATTTTTCCGTGCAGGGCATGCAGGTAAATAACTTAACTTTATATATCAATGTTTCGCCGTTGGTATTGCTTTTTAGCGTATTATCTGTTTATTTATCGGTAAATATAATTTGCCTTATTTTTGCAAAGCCTCAAGAAAACGTACTGGCTAACATTGAGTTTAATTGCAAGGGACATGTAATAGCGTGCAAGGCACTTGTGGATTCCGGATTTAAGGTAAAAGACGTAATCAGTGGAAAAGATGCATTTTTAGTGTCTTACAGTGATGTTAAGCATTTGTTACCGCTTGCTGTATCGCAAATATTACTTTTGTATTTATCATCGGGAAATGCAAGCGATAACACTGATTTGCATTTGGTGTGTATTCATACAGCGGCAGGAATACAGGCGTTACCAGCAGTAAAGGTGAATAGCTTAACAGTGAAAATCGGCAGTAAATGCGAAACATTTAAAGATGTTATGGCTGTTTTTACAAGCGAAATGTTAGGCGGAGGAAGTTTTAGCGCGATAATAGGCATGAGCTTTGCCAAAAATTGTTTGTGAGGTGTAAAAATGTTTAATAGGATAGTAAAATTCTTTAAGGATTACATTGAAAAATTGCGTATATGCATCGCTTTGCCGGATTACATATATTATATCAACGGCTCTGAAACGCTGCCGCCTCCGCTTTCGCAAGACGAAGAAAAGGTGGTGTTCGCCGGCCTTGAAGAAGGACGTCAAAGCTGTAAAGACATATTAATAGTGCATAATTTAAGGCTTGTTGTGTATATTGCCAAAAAATTTGAATCCAGCGGCATACCAATAGAAGATATTATTTCTATAGGCACAATAGGCTTAATAAAAGCGGTAAATACTTTTGTACCCTCCAAAAACATCAAGCTTGCAACGTATGCCAGCAGATGCATAGAAAATGAAATATTAATGTATTTGCGTAAAAGCAGTAATCGCAGGCAGGAAAGCAGCATAGACGAGCCGCTGAATGTAGATTGCGACGGCAACGAGCTTTTGCTTTCAGATGTACTGGGTAGCGACCAAAACCTTGTATCGCAAGAATTAGAGCAGGCGGCAGAGCGCAGTATGGTATTAGATGCAGTGGAAAATTTAGGCGAACGTGAGCGGCAAATTATGCAATTGCGCTTTGGGCTTTTAGATGGCAAAGAGCATACACAAAAGGAAGTTGCGGATTTAATAGGTATATCGCAAAGCTATATATCACGCCTTGAAAAACGCATAATAAAGCGCTTGCGTCGAGATTTAGAACATATCGCATAATGTTTTTATAATTACAGTAAAAACTTGGAAAACTATTAAAAGTGCCTAAGATTTGCCAATGATTATTTTGGTTTTTATACATAAGCCATGTCAATACTTAAAGCAGAGAATGTTTTAAGGATGGTGGCGTGTGTATTATCATAAAGTGGAAATCTGCGGAGTAAATACAGCAAAATTGCCTATTTTAAAAGAGAAAGAAAAGCAAGAGTTAATTAAAAAAGCACAAGCAGGTGATAAAGAAGCAAGGCAAAAAATGATTAGTGGAAACCTGCGCCTTGTGCTTAGCGTAGTACAAAAATTCACATCTCGCGGAGAAAATTTAGACGATTTGTTTCAAGTGGGCTGCATAGGGCTGATAAAGGCTATAGATAATTTTAATACGGATTTAAACCTGCGTTTCAGTACCTATGGACAACCGATGATAATAGGGGAGATACGACGCTTTCTTCGGGACAATAATTCTGTACGGGTAAGCCGAAGCGTAAGAGATGTGGCGTATAAATCCATGCAGGCGCGTGAGGCACTGCAAAAAAAGCTTGGCAGAGATCCAAGTATCAAGGAAATATCAGCAGAAGTGGATTTACCACAGCCAACAGTTACCTTAGCAATGGAATCTGTAATAGAGCCGGTTTCGCTGTACGAGCCTGTATATAATGACGGCGGTGACACTATTTTCGTAATGGATCAGCTTGGCGATGACACCTGCGAAGAAAGCTGGATTTCTACTATTTCATTTAAAGATACCGTGGAAAAGCTAACAGACAGAGAACGCAAAATAATGGCTCTTAGGTATCTTGTGGGTAAGACACAAGTTGAGGTTGCAAACGAAATAGGCATAAGCCAAGCGCAGGTAAGTCGCCTTGAAAAAAACGCACTTAAACGCATAAAATCTCAACTATAATAAAAGCTGTAGCAAAACTTATTTTGCTACAGCTTTTTAAATGCAATTATTTTATTTTTTAACAGTTGTGTCAGTGTTCACTGCTTTGGATTTAGGCTTGCGCTTATCCGGAAACACACCATAGCTTTCAAGTGCTTTTGTAAACAAACGAACATTTTTAAAATGTATGCTTGTAATTTGTGCATCAAATGCGGCAGATGCGTTTATTTTGTCGTCGTCGGTAAAAATCGTTTCTTCCGCAACCAGATTGTATTTTTTTAGAAATGCGTCATAAATACGAAGGTCGGGTTTGTTAATGCCTATCTCACAGGAGGCGACTCCGCCTTCAAATAAACTCCAAAATTTTCGCTTAGACAAAAGCTCTAAAACGTCGTAAGAAATGTTGGAAAGGTAATAAATATGATATCCGCGATGCTTAAGCTTTTTCATTATTTGATAAGTTTCTTCGCGCGTTTTCAGCATATCCATCCAGTCAGACAATATCATTTCAACCTCAAAAATACGCCCACATTCAGCTGCTTTTGCAAGCATAGCACAATTGGCCTCATGTCGCGTTATTTCTCCTGCATCAAGCATGCGCCATTCCTTGCTGCCAAAAGTAATATCATAAAGCTCATTTTCTAAACGTTCATTCATAAAATGATCCACCAAAAACTCTCGTGGAGAAAAATCCACCACGACGCCGCCAAGGTCAAACGCGATATTTTTATACAATATATACACCGCCTAAAATTATAATCTTTACAAAAATTTATACTATTTCTTATTATACACTATTTTTGCTTGCATATAAAGTACAATTACAAGAATATGTATATAATATAAGGGGGCGTAATCTGATGAATTTATACGATTTATGCGAAAGAGATATTGTCAGCCTTGCAAGTGGGGTAAATCTTGGCAAAATAGATGACATTTGTTTTGATGAAACAAACGCAAAAATAACGCATATTGTAATATTCGGACGTTCAAAATTCTTTGGGCTTTTTGGGCGTGAGGCAGATACAGAAATACCATGGGCAGAAATAGTTAAAATAGGCGAAGATGTGGTGCTGGTTCGTGGCGAGCTGTCACACTCTGAAAAAAAGCCGTATTTCGCGTTTAAATTCAAGTAGTTGACAAAGCGTGTATAATTATATGTGGTTAGTTTTTTAACCGAAACGAAAAATTCCGGAGGAAAACAAAAGTTGAAACACCTTAAAGAAAAAATATATAAAACATCGCCTTGGTGGATAAATATTACAGCCATGCTGCTTATTCCTACCATAAGCCTTTTTACGGGAGAATGGATACATCGCGGCGCACTAAATGCCGCTTTCTTTACAGATTGCCTGTTTTCGCATTTCACTGCGTTCATATTAGCGTGGCTTTTCTTAGCTTTTATTTATGGGCTCATCAGCCAGCTTACAGGCATGCATTGGCTTGCTACGCTGTTTACAGGCGTGATAGGCAACGTGCCTTGTGCTGTATCATATTTTAAGCTACAGATGCGCGGAGAGCCTTTTCTGCCCTGGGATTTAATGCAACTGCAAGATTTTTTGGGAGTTGCCGATAAAGTAAAGCTTGATATACAGCCATCTATGATAATCACTTTTGTTGTTTTCGTAGGTTTAATTATTGCCACAGCTTTTATACATTTGCCATATCAAAAATACAGTAGATTTAAAGGTAAATTAATCGGCACAGTTTCCTTTGCCGTGCTTTTTACAGGGCTTGTATTCGGCGTTTTTTTGCAGGGTAATGTTACGCTTTTGCTTGGCATTTATCCTGATATGTGGATGCAAGACCGTTATTACAGAAGCCATAGTGTTATTACAGGGTTTATGACAAATCTTCAGGCGCTTAAAATAGTTGTACCGAATAATTATTCTAAAGATGATATTGAAAAAATTAAGGCAGATACGCAAGATGCTGCTAAAACACGTGAGCCGCTTTACCCCATAAACGATGTGCAGTCAGCTGAACAAACGCCTAATATTATTTATGTAATGAACGAATCTTTCTGGGACGTTACCAGATTAAATGGCATAGAATACAGCGAAGATTTAACGCCAAATATGAAAAAGCTTGCAAGAGAAGGCGCATCTGGATATTGCTATTCGCCTTCCTTTGGCGGCGGCACGTGCGACGTGGAATTTGAAGCACTTACCGGTTTTTCGTTAGAGCATTTACCTGCCGGCGCAAAGCCGTTTCAGCAGCATATAACCCACGATACGTTTTCGCTGCCACAATATCTTAAAACAGAATACAACTATCAAACAACGGCTATTCATGGCTATTATAGACGCATGTGGAGCCGTGACACGGCATATCCACGTCTTGGAATTGATAAATTTATTTCACTCGAAAATTTAAGCAATCCGGCAACAAGGCGCGGATTTGTGTCGGATGCTGAAATGACAAAACAAATTATAAAAGAATACGAGGCACGCGACAAAACAAAGCCTGCATTTATTCATGCAGTAACAATGCAAAATCATACAACTTATGATGAAAAAAATTATTCTGAAAATGAGCTTGTGAACATTACCAAGGCTCCGGCTCAACTATCAGCAGAAACGCTAAGCCAACTGCGCGATTTTGCAACAGGTGTAAAAGAGGCAGATGCCGCACTTGGCGAGCTAGTGGAATATTTCCGCAATGTGGACGAGCCTACGATTATTGTGTTTTGGGGCGACCATTTTAATCCGGTTGGTAAAGGCTATGAATTATATGAGCAAACAGGCTTTACCAATGTAGGTGACGGAAGCCAAAGCTCTGCGTTGCACGAAACGGATTTGCGCATGTGGAGCAATTATCAAAACCAACCGGTTCAGCTTGGTACAGTTGCTGCCTATGATATTTCTCCTGTAATGATGGAACTGTACGGCATAAAAAAACCTTTTATGTTTGAATTTCTCGCCCAGCAAATTCCGATAATGCGCGCTCGTTCGCGCGGAATTACCGTTTTACCAGACGGCACTAAAAGCGAAGAAATGAGCGAAGAACAGCAAACGGTATTTAATAATCATGCGGCATTGCAATACGATTTTATGTTTGGCGAACGTTACCTTGAGGACTACACGCCTAAAGATGCTGAATAATCGGTATTACAGTATGAGCTGTAAACGAAAAAAACCACGTAGTTTTAACATAACTACGTGGTTTTTTCGTGGCGGAGAGCTAGGGATTTGAACCCTAGGTACCTTTAAAGGGTACACACGATTTCCAATCGTGCGCCTTAGACCACTCAGCCAGCTCTCCATATATTTTATACAATTGTAACACGCTAAATCGCCTTGCGTTGCGCGGCTATAAATGCAAGTGAATTTGCAGTGCTTATATAGTTTATCTAATATTAGCTATAATGTCAAGATGTTTTTGATAATTAGCGTCATTTTTTTCAGTTTGCGCTAGTTACAATTTCGCGCTACTATACAATTTCATACTGTGATTGTGCAATGTAACATAAAAGGCTTTTCAATTTGTGCATAGTATAGCAAATCATACAAAGTTTAGCAATTTATCAATTTATCGCTTTACTATAGCAAAGTATTGTGATAGACTATGTACAACACAAAGCAAACAAAGAATTTGAGGGGGATTATACATATGAAAAAGCTACTTAAAATTGCCGCCTGCACACTTGCAGCTGCAACCGTACTAACATCTTGCGGAGCAAAAACATATTCCACAACTACTGCGGATATACTGAAAAAGGGTGAGCTTATAATTGGGCTTGATGATACATTTGCACCAATGGGCTTTCGTGAAGCAAACGGCGACCTTGTGGGCTTTGATATCGACCTTGCAAAGGGCGTTTGCGAAGAGCTTGGTGTAAAAGCAACATTTAAGCCAATAGATTGGAACGCAAAAGAAATGGAGCTTACCTCCGGCAATATAGATTGCATATGGAACGGTATGTCTATCACACCGGAGCGAGAAAAAAGCATGAGCCTTACAAAACCATATTTAAACAATAAAATAATTGTAATGACCAATGAAGGCATTACCATTGCAGACAAAAACGACTTGAAAAATTATAATATTGGCATTCAAGCAGGCAGTGCTGCACTTGAAGTAGTAATGGCTGAAAGCATTTATACCGATTTAAAAGATAAAATAGTAGAATATCCAACATACGATGAAGTTATTCTTGATATGAAAGCCGGGCGTCTTGACTGCATGATTATTGACGAAGTTTTCGGCAGCTACAAAAATTCTCAAATGAATAACATTTACGGCGTATCTAATATAGATTTTGGCGATGATTTGTACGTAATTGGTTTTCGCAAAGGCGATAAAGAGCTTACAGATGCTGTAAATAAAGCAATAGCGTCATTAATTGAAAAAGGCACAGCAAAAACAATCAGCGAAAAATGGTTTGGTACAGATATCGTCGTTAAACCGTAATAGCGTATAAACCATATAAGATATGCACTATAGCATTTGTCAAAATGCTATAGTGCATATCAACCTTTGGCTGGCGCACAAAATCGCTCTGCAATGTGATATTCAGGCGCTTACAACCTCTAAAACAACATCTATCATAAGTTAAGTTACTATATAATTAACAAGTTTTCGGTGAAAGAAATACAAAACATTTACAGGCAACCGAATAATTTGTGGAGGATAAAATGGATTTTGAATATATAGGTACCATTATGCCGTCCTTACTTACAGGGGCATTGCAAACATTAAAGCTGTTTGTGCTAACCTTGGTGTTTTCCTTGCCGCTTGGGCTGCCTTTTGCTCTTGCAGCAATGTCGCGTCTTTGGCCGCTACGTGTGCTTTCTAAAACGTATGTGTGGCTTTTTCGCGGAACACCGCTGCTTTTGCAATTGTTTTTTGTATGCTACGGCCTACCTATATTATTTGGAGATGCGTTTCGCATGCCGCATTTTACCGCTGCAATTGTTACCTTTGTGCTGAACTACGCCGCATATTTTGCCGAAATTTATCGTGCGGGTATTCAGTCTATAGATAATGGCCAGCACGAGGCGTCGCGCACACTTGGGCTTAGCAAATGGCAAACAATGCGCATCATCATTATACCGCAAGCTATAGCGCGCATCATGCCGCCTGTATCAAACGAAGTAATCACGCTTGTAAAAGATACAGCGCTTGCCACGTCAATAGGCGTAGCGGAGCTATTAAAGGCCTCAAAAGACGCAAACAATCGCGATGTTAATCCAACGGCGTTTTTAATAGCTGCCGCAATATATTTAATATTTACGTTTTTGCTTACAGTAGTATCACAAAAATTAGAAAAACGTTATTCTCGCCACGAGCGCAATGAGGTGTAGCATGAGTATATTACAGGTAGAAAATGTATGCAAAAGCTTTGGTAGCTTTAAAGCTCTTGATAATGTTTCATTAGAGGTAAGTGCAGGGGAGGCGGTTGCGATTATCGGCTCCTCAGGCAGTGGTAAAAGCACCTTATTGCGTTGCATTAATAATTTAGAGCGTATAAGCGGCGGCAAAATAGTGATTAACGGTGATGTTTTGGTAGATACCGTAAACGGCAGCCCATTATATCCAAACGACAAAGAGATACGTAGAATATGCACTAAAACAGGCATGGTATTTCAGCATTTTAATCTTTTTCCACATTTAACCTGCATGGAAAACATAACAATGGCACCAACAGAGGTTCTGAAAAAGGATAAAAGCGAAACAGAAAAAATTGCACGTGAGCTTTTAGAAGTAGTGGGCTTGCAAACTAAGGCAAACAGCTATCCGTCGCAGCTTTCAGGCGGACAAAAGCAACGTGTTGCCATTGCAAGAGCCCTTGCCATGCAGCCACAAATAATGCTTTTTGACGAGCCAACAAGTGCGCTAGATCCGGAAACTACAAGCGAAGTAATTACTACAATAAAAAAACTGGTTGATAAAAAAATAACAATGCTAATCGTCACGCACGACATGCGCTTTGCAAGGGAATGTTCCACACGCGTAATTTACATGGACGAGGGCAGAATATTAGAAGAAAACACACCTCAAGAGCTATATGAAAATCCACAAAATCCACGCTTGCGTGAGTTTTTAAAAGCTGTTTATTGAAATATTATGCGGTTTAATTAGCGCATTATAACATATAGCAAATTTACTTGCTATATTCTTTATTAAAAAAACTTCTCTTAAAGGCCTTTGTTACGTTTGAAAAAACTAAACAAAGGCTTTGTTAATGCATGATATTTGTGATACAATAATAACATAATATTTAGCGAAATACATTTTAACTTTGAGAGGATGAAATGCTTGAAAGATAAGCTTAAAACAGTATATGTATGCACATCGTGCGGTGAAACCAGCTTGCGCTGGCTTGGCAGATGCCCGTCGTGCGGCGAATGGAACACTATGCAGGAGGACGTGGTAAAAGAAGTAAAGAAAGCTGTTAATACAGGGCCGTCAGCGTCCAGAATAGGTACAGGCAGCTCGTTTATTACAGCCACAAAGCTTAGCGAGATATCAGCTACAGAGGAGCGCAGCCGCATTGTTACAGGCATTAGCGAATTAGACCGCGTACTAGGCGGAGGCATCGTATTAGGCTCTGTAGTGCTGCTTGGCGGCGAACCGGGCGCAGGCAAGTCTACTTTGCTTTTACAGCTATGTGGAGGCATTTCAGAAAAAGTAGATGTACTTTATATCACAGGTGAAGAATCTACAAGGCAAATAAAATTGCGCGCAATACGTCTAAAAGTGCGCGAAGATAATATCACATTAGCGTCAGAAACGGATATAGTGTCTATATGCGATTTAATAGAATTGACTAAGCCCGGGCTTGTGGTAATAGACTCAATTCAAACAATGCACTGCGCGGAGATATCTTCGTCTGCAGGCAGTGTTTCGCAAGTAAAAGAGTGTACAGCTCATTTACTTGCCACCGCTAAAACACACGAAATACCAACTTTTGTAGTTGGACATGTAACTAAGGAAGGTGCATTAGCAGGGCCAAAAGTATTAGAGCATATGGTTGATACGGTACTGTATTTTGAAGGCGATAAAATGCTGCCATACCGTGTATTGCGCGCCGCAAAAAACCGTTATGGCTCTACTAATGAAATAGGCATGTTTGATATGACAAGCATAGGGTTGAAACAGATAGAAAATCCTTCAAAATTGCTTTTAGAGGGGCGTCCGCTTGGAGTAAGCGGAAATTGTGTTGCATGTACCATGGAAGGCTCAAGGCCGATTTTGTCGGAAATACAGGCACTTGTAACTAAATCTGGCTTTGCAACACCAAGACGCGCAGCCTCAGGTTTCGATTTCAATCGCATGAATTTGCTATTGGCTGTTATCGAAAAAAGAGCAGGGTATTTTCTGGGTAATTTAGACGTATATATCAATATTGTTGGCGGATTGCAGCTAGACGATACCGCTTGCGATTTAACGGTTTGCTTAGCTGTGGTTTCAGGCCTTATTGATAAAGCCATTGCAGATGATACTATTGCCATTGGCGAAGTAGGCCTTGGTGGAGAAATACGCAATGTCGCAAATTTGGAATATCGTTTACGCGAGGCTCAGCGTATGGGATTTACTCGTGCAATTGTGCCAAAGCATAGCATGTCGCAAGTAAATCAAAAAGATTTTCCCAAGCTTAAATTAATAGGAGCAAGCTATGTAAAGCAAGCCATAAGCGTACTTGAATAACGTTTAACAAATAAGATATTTTTTTAAACAATAAACAGCAAAGGAGTAAAGCTTTGGGTTTGAATGTAAACTATTGATAACGTTTATATATAATTATATATCGGTGATAAACACCTGCAAAATGGGTATTATGAGATACATATCGAAAAAATGATTATTTAAACTCCCCTATATTTCGCTAAATTTATATTTAGCGAAATAGCATCTACCATTTTATAGATATGCAGCTATATCCCCATTTTGGTGTATTGCTATTTAATGTGGTTATATAATGGTTTACGCACACGTTTTCACGAATACATTCACCAAATGTTTCTTTTTATATGAGTACTTATATAGACACGCGAAATCTGAACGCTGCTAACAATTACGACGACTGCCCTGTTAATGCAAAAGATTTTTTATATTACTGCGAAACTATTCGCAACCTGTCGGCACGCACTGTAAACGGTTATTATATCGACCTACGCACTTTCTTTAAATTTATAAAAATGCATCGTGGTCTTGACGGTGGTGCTATATTTGAAGAAATCATTATCAACGATATTGACCTTGCATTTATCGCAAAAATTACAAAGTCGGAAATATACGAATTTTTACATTATGTAATGCGTACACGCGGCAACGCCCCTGCTACACGCGCAAGAAAACTTTCGTCTTTGCGTACATTTTTTAAATATATGTGTTCTAAAGTAAATTTACTTGCAGATAACCCTACAGACGATATCGACACGCCTACATTAAAGCAGCGATTACCTAAATATCTTTCGCTTGAAGAAAGCTTAGAGCTGCTTAAAAATGTTAATTCCGATTTTTACGAACGTGATTACTGCATTATAACGCTGTTTTTAAACTGCGGCATGCGTTTATCTGAGCTTGTGGGTATAAAATTGTCTGATATAAAAGACGAACAAATTCGCATTGTTGGCAAGGGCGACAAAGAAAGACTTGTTTATTTAAACGATGCGTGCATTAATGCTATTCGTGTTTTATGTGACGAGCGCGCTAAAATGCCGAATTTAGTAGATAAAAACGCATTGTTTGTATCTAAACGCACAGGAAAACAGCTTAGTGCCAGACGTGTACAGCAAATAGTAGAAGGCTGTTTAAAGGCGGCAGGGCTTGCGGATAAAGGATATTCAGCGCATAAACTGCGCCATACCGCTGCAACTTTAATGTATCGTTTTGGCAATGTGGATATGCTTGCGTTAAAAGAAATACTTGGGCATGAACACGTATCTACAACAGAAATATACACACATATTTCTGAAAAACAGCTTGAAGAAGCTGCCCGCTCTACCCCACTTGCCAAAGTGAAATTTAAAAAGCCCGAAAATAATGAAGATTAATTTATCAAAACTTCCGCTAAAAGCCCTGAAAGCAAGCTTTCAAAAATGGCTGTAATAAAGAGAATTAATGATGTAAAGATAAAAGACTTTACATACAGCTTTAGCCTTGTTTTAATAGATTGTACAGGCTCTAAAAAGCATGTTGCAAACATGGATAAAGATGTATCAAGCGCGTAGCTTGCAAAAACTATTAAAGCCATTCCCTGCAACGCCTGCGGCAACCAAAATAAAATTGCGTTCAGCAAAACACCTTTAATGCCCATATCTGCATATAAATATCCCGATATACAGCCCATAAACATGCCGCGCAAAAATGGTATAGCCGCTATAAAAGGCGCACCCACACAAGAAAATCCGCATATTAACGTTAAAATATGTATTATCATTCCCGATAAAAAGGAAAAAGACAACAGCATAGTAAAGCTTACGCTTTTATGGCTTTGCAAAAATGCATTTATTAGAAAAATTAGATATTTATTGCTTATTTTCGCATCTGCACTTATCAGCAATGCACCTATTAATATTCCAAGCAACATTATTGAACCAAGTATTACGGCATAAAAAAAATATATATTACTCCTTTTCGACTGCATTTTTGGCAAAATTAAACCCCTCATTTATAGCCTCCTTGTACATCTTTGTACAAGCTTATGCTATAAATAAGGGGTTTATTACTTTCAATTTAAAGGCTTAGCTCATATGCGCGTTTTACACAGGCATTCATGCCCTTTTCAATAACATCGCTAAATCCGTTTGCTTTAAAGCATTCTATTGCGGCTACGGTTGTACCACCTTTAGACGACACCATCTCTATAAGCTCGTTTGGCGTTTTGCCGCTTTCCTTCATCATTCTGGCACTGCCTATTAACGTATCACAGAACATTTGAAGTGCTATGTCGTAATCTATACCGCTGATTTGCGCATATTTTGCAACAGTTTCTGCAAATAAATAAATATACGCAGGCGTACTGCCATTTACATTGATAATTTCGTTAAATTTTTCTTCCGGAATTTCATACACACTGCCAACGCTCTTAAACACTGTTTTAATAAAGCAGTAGCTTTCTTCGTCTGCATTTTGAGTTTTGCAAAGAGCAATAGTACCGCAGGCAAGCAATAGCGGAGTGTTGGGCATAGCGCGGATTATCGGCATATCCTCGCCGAGTATTTTTTGAATAGACTTTGTGGTAATGCCTGCAGCAATAGATAAAAACACATTGCTTCGAGCATTTGCTTGTGGCTTTATAGTGTTTAACACTTCCGTAATTCCCTGTGGCTTTACACATAAAAATACGTAACGAGAACATGTGGTAAGTTCAATTTCATTTTTGCACAAATTAACGCCCATATCAGATGCCGCTTGCATTGCATCTTGTGATAAATCATATGTGCAAATATCCGCAGCAGCAACAAGCCCTGCTTTTAATATGCCACCGCAAATTGCTTTTGCCATGTTTCCAAAACCTATAAATCCTATTTTAAACATCTTAATTCCTCTTTTTCTAAATATATTTATTATTTTAATAGCTTTTAGCTGAATTTGCAAATGAATTATTATTTCGCTTCAAAATGTAATTTCTGTAATTGCATATTTCAGAGATATAAAATACACAAATAAATTTGCTCTTGCCAAAGAATACATATCTGTGTTATTCTTATGAACGGAATTTTATTAAAGAGGGGTATTTTTAAATTATGTGGTTTCTATTCACAGTTATTACTATTATCGCTTGGGGCGGCTCTGATTTGTTTTCAAAGATAGGCTCGCGTCCAAACGATAAAAACAGCCATTGGAAAATGGTTACTGCCGTAGGCCTTGTTATGGGCACACACGCCATTGTTCAGCTAATCGCAGGCGTGGAATTTTCGCTTATGGATATTATAACATATTTACCGGTTTCGGCAATGTATATAATTTCTATGTTGTTTGGGTATATTGGGCTAAGATATATCGAGCTGTCGATATCCTCCCCTATTTGCAACTCTTCCGGCGCTTTGACCGCACTTTTGTGCTTTGTATTTCTAAAGGAAACTATGACAGGATTGCAATTTTTTGCTGTAGTGCTTATCAGTCTTGGGGTTTTTGGGCTTGCGCTTATAGAAAAAAAACAAGCCAATATAGAGCGTGCTCATGCGGGAGAGCAAGTGCCAGTTAAATATTCTAAAAGCTTTTTAGCAGTGTTATTCCCTATTTTATATCTTATCATCGATGGTCTTGGCACGTTTATGGACTCCATATTCCTCGACAGATATATTGGCGAATTACAAGCGAACATTGCGTATGAGCTTACTTTCCTTATTGTGGGTATTATCGCTTTGTGCTATGTGGTGTTTGTAAAAAAAGAAAAAATTGTTGTATTAAATGAAAAAGCAAAATTTTTTGGTGCGCTATGCGAAACTGCAGGACAGTTTACATACATATTTGCAATATCATCAAACACAATTGTTGCGGCACCTGCAATAGCATCTTACAGCATTTTTTCCGTAATACTTTCGCGCGTTTTCTTAAAAGAAAAGCTTTCTAAAAAGCATTACGTTGTAATTGCAATTGTATTGGTAGGCATTGCAATATTAGGCATTGAATAAAATCTAATTATCCTTTGTAAATTTAACGAAAGCAAAGATTTATGCTTGATTTTCAAGATAATCATTGCTTTCGTTTTGTTTTGCCCTTTAGTTTTAATTTTAATATGGTATAATAACCTCAAGCGGTTATTATACTTGCTCGCGGCGCGATTACGTATGCCGTTTACTCGCCGCTAAAGCGGCAACCGTAAACATGGAGAATTATACCATAAAA
>JAVWZM010000056.1:0-15215 GCA_036661035.1 Oscillospiraceae bacterium | reverse complement strand
AATGTAATTAGTCGGGGCGCATGAAATGCAATTGTTTAGTAAAGCTTTTCTATCTGCTTATAAGATGTGTGCAAGATATGATGTGCTTTTTCGCCGCCCGGTGCGCCGAGATAATCAGCATAAATCTTTTGCAGTAATGGGTTTTTGTGGCTTTTACGCACTGGCATATTCTTGTCTTGGTCGTACAATGCCTTTGCACGCAAGCTCTTTAGGTCGACAAAATTGCGCACGCTTGCAGGCTGTGTGGGCTGGCCGCCGCCGTTTACGCAGCCGCCCGGGCACGCCATAAACTCGATGAAATCGTAGTGCTTTTCACCGCTTTTTACGCTGTCCAGTACCTTTGCGCAGTTGGAAAGGCCGCTTGCTACGCATACATTCAGCGTTAAACCGCCTACTGTGTAGCTTGCCTCTTTAATGCCGCTTGTGCCACGCACTTCCATAAAGTCTACAGCAGGGCTGTCGGCGTTTGTGATAACCTCTACTGCCGTGCGCAGAGCCGCCTCCATTACGCCGCCTGTTGCGCCGAAAATAACAGATGCGCCTGTGGATTCGCCCAGCATTGGGTCAAACTGTTCGTCGGGCAAATCGGTAAAGCTGATGCCTGCGCGGCCAATCATGCGAGCAAGCTCTCTTGTGGTGATGGAAATATCCACGTCGGGAATCCCCTCGCCTGCTGCGCTCATGTCTGCACGACCTATTTCAAACTTTTTCGCTGTGCATGGCATTACAGATACACAAACGATATCTTTCGGATCAATGCCCATTTTCTCGGCATAATATGTTTTGGTAAGTGAGCCAAACATGCCTTGAGGAGATTTACAGCTTGATAAATTGGGAATAAACTCAGGATAATATGTTTCGCAGAATTTAATCCAGCCTGGGCTGCAAGAGGTAATCATGGGCAATGCGCCCTTATTTTGTACACGTCCGATAAATTCGGTAGCTTCTTCCATAATGGTAAAGTCTGCCGCTGTGTCGGTGTCGAATACTTTGTCGAAGCCAAGACGGCGCAATGCGGCGGCAAGCTTGCCCTCTACATTTGTGCCGATAGGCATGCCGAATGCCTCGCCCAGTGTAGCGCGCACAGATGGCGCAGGCTGCACTACCACATGCTTGTCGGGATCCGAAAGTGCTGCCCACACCTTGGCGGTGTCGTCTTTTTCGGTAAGCGCGCCTGTGGGGCATACCACGATGCACTGGCCGCAGGATACGCAAGGGGACGCACCAAGCTCTGCCTCAAAGGCACAGCCGATATGTGTGTTAAATCCGCGCTCGTTTGCGCCGATTACGCCCACTGCCTGGTTTTCGCGGCAAGCGGCTACGCAGCGGCGGCACAAAATGCATTTGTTATTGTCGCGCACCATATGTGCGGCAGAGGAGTCTATATCATAGCGCGGGCGAGAGCCGATAAAGCGCATGCCGTTTACGCCGTAATCGCGGCAAAGCTTTTGCAGCTCGCAGTCTGTGCTGCGCACGCAGGACAAACAGTTTTGGTCATGTGTAGAAAGCACAAGCTCCAAGTTGGTTTTGCGTGCTTTTTGCACCTTTTCTGTGTTTGTAAAAATCTCCATGCCGTCTGTAACAGGATATACACAGGCTGTTACAAGGCCTCTTGCGCCCTTTACCTCTACCACGCAGATGCGGCACGCGCCGATAGCGTTGATATCCTTGAGGTAACAAAGGGTTGGTATTTCAACGCCTGCGGCGTGTGCGGCTTCTAATATAGTGCAGCCGGCATCTACGTCGTAGGGAACGTTGTTTATTTTAATATGTAGCTTATCCATCTTCGTCATTCCCTCCATTAACCTTTACTGATTGCGCCAAATTTGCACTTTTCAATGCACGCGCCGCACTTTACGCACTTAGCTGTGTCGATAACATGTGCGTTTTTCACTGTGCCGCTAATTGCGCCTGCCGGGCATGAGCGCGCACAAATGGTGCAGCCCTTGCACTTAACAGGATCAATTTTATAGTTTAGCAAGGCTTTGCAAACGCCTGCCGGGCAGCGCTTATCTTTAATATGCGCCTCGTATTCGTCGCGGAAATAATGCAAGGTGGAAAGCACGGGGTTCGGCGCTGTTTGCCCAAGGCCGCAAAGGCTATTGCCTTTTATAAATTCCGCAAGCTCGCCGATTTTGTCTAAATCTTCCATAGTTCCCTTGCCGGAGGTGATTTTGTCCAGCAGCTCAAGCAAGCGCTTTGTGCCGATACGGCATGGCGCGCATTTGCCACAAGACTCGTCCACGGTGAAATCCAAGAAGAATTTCGCTATATCTACCATGCAGGTGTCCTCGTCCATTACGATAAGACCGCCTGAGCCCATCATGCTGCCTATGGCAATAAGGTTGTCGTAATCTATAGGAGTGTCGATAAGGCTTGCGGGAATACAACCGCCCGAAGGGCCGCCTGTCTGGGCAGCTTTAAACTTTTTGCCGCCCGGTATGCCGCCGCCTATTTCTTCTACAATAGTGCGCAAGGTTGTGCCCATTGGCACTTCCACAAGGCCTGTGTTTTTAATTTTGCCGCCAAGCGCAAAAACCTTGGTGCCTTTGCTTTTCTCGGTGCCTATGCCCTTAAACCATTCGCTGCCTTTAAGGATAATCTGCGGCACGTTGGCGTAGGTTTCAACGTTGTTAAGTATAGTCGGTTTGCCGAAAAGCCCCTTTTGTGCAGGGAACGGTGGGCGAGGACGCGGCTCGCCGCGCTTGCCCTCGATAGAGGTCATCAGAGCTGTTTCTTCGCCGCACACAAATGCGCCTGCGCCAAGCTTAATGTCCACATCAAAGTTAAAGCCGCTGTCGAAAATATTATCGCCCAATAGACCATATTCCTTTGCTTGCTCTATGGCAATGCGCAAACGGTTTACAGCAATGGGATATTCGGCACGGATATATACATAGCCTTTAGATGCGCCGATAGCATAAGCTGCAATAGCCATAGCCTCCAGCACCACATGCGGATCGCCCTCAAGAACAGAACGGTCCATAAATGCGCCCGGATCGCCTTCGTCGGCGTTGCAGCACACGTATTTTTGGTCGCTTTCGTTGCCTGCAGCAAGCTTCCACTTTAAGCCTGTAGGAAAGCCGCCGCCGCCGCGCCCACGCAAGCCGGAATCCAATATGGAGTCAATAACGTCCTGCGGTTTCATTTCCTTTAGCACCTTGCCAAGTGCCTGATATCCGTCGAACGCTATGTATTCGTCTATATTCTCGGGGTTGATAACGCCGCAATTGCGCAAGGCAATACGCATTTGTTTTTTATAAAATGCAGTATCGTCAAGGCTTTTTACTACGCCGTCTTGTACGGTTTCGTCGTATAAAAGGCGTGTAACCGGGCGGCCTTTTAACAGATGCTCGCTTACTATCTCTTGTACGTCTTCTTCTTTAACCATGCTGTAAAAGCAACCCTCAGGGTAAATTACAACAATGGGGCCAAGAGCGCAAAGGCCAAAGCAGCCTGTGCGGATAACCTTTACTTCTTTATCAAGGTCTGCCAAAGAAATCTCGCGCTCAAAGGCGGCGCAGATTTTATCGCTGCCGGAGGAGGTACAACCCGTGCCTCCGCAAATCATTACATGGCTTCTAAACATTCAGTCTTCCTCCCTTATCGTGCGCCGATAGTGTATTCCGCAACAGGATTGCCGCCAATAAGATGCTCGGCAACCACGCGCCGCGCTTTATCGGCCGTCATTTTTACATAGGTTACTTTGTCTTGCCCTGGCATAAATACCTCTACTACGGGCTCGTACTGGCAAATGCCGATGCAGCCTGTTTGGGTTACAAGCACGCCCGACACCTCTCTGCGTGCCACTTCTTCGGTAAATGCGTTTAGCACAGGGCGTGCGCCGGCGGCGATGCCGCAGGTAGCCATGCCGACAACCACACGCACAGAATCGTGCGCAGCCTCGCGCGTGTCCACTGTTTGGCGCATTTTGTCGCGTATGGCAGAAAGCTCTTCTAATGTTTTCATAGGACAATACTCCTCTTCAATATTTCTTTGGTGTTTTCCTCTAAATAATCCCGCAGCCATATTGCAATTTCAGGCTCTGCAAAAGATACCTCGCCCAAAATTTTGCGCAGCTCGCGAGTGTTTGCACAAAAGGTTTCGCTGTCGTTAGATGCTGTAAAAACAAAATCTATAGTGGGGTTACATTGTATAAGGGCGGCAACCGTTTGCCCAATTGCCCCTATAGGCGCAAGGTCGATATGCCGCAAAGTAAACTCGGCGCATACCCGAGTGCCTTTGCCTACTACAGAGGTAATGTGCATTTTGCCGCCTGTTTGCTCCGCCGCCATTTTTAAAAACGGCAACCCAAGGCCAACCTTACGGGTTTTGCGGCTTGTGCAAAATGGATCTGTTACCTTTGCCAGCGTTTCCTCGCTCATGCCGGAGCCATTGTCTTCTATTATAAGTACAAGCTCGTTGCGCGCATTGCTCATGGCTAGGGATATGCTTATAAGCGTTGCGCCCGCGGACACGGAGTTTTCGGCAATATCGAGTACATTCATGCTAAGCTCTTGCATTTTTGCACCCCTTTATGGTTTCTACAGCGGCAATTATGCGTATTTTGCCAAAATTTCGTCCAGCTCGTCGCCTGTTAAACGGCCATAAACATCGTCGTTTATCGTCATAACAGGGGCAAGGCCGCACGCGCCGATACAGCGGCAAGCGTCTAAGCTGAACTTGCCGTCGGGTGTACATTCGCCGCCTGTAATTTTAAGCGTCTGCTGTAATTTGTCGTAGATTTTACCGCTGCCCTTTACGTAGCAGGCGGTGCCAAGGCAAACCGAAATTTTGTATTCGCCCTTAGGACAAAGGGTGAACTGAGAATAAAAAGTGGAAATGCCGTAAATTTCTGCCAATGGTTTATTTAGCTCATCAGCGACTATACGCTGCACCTCAATTGGTAAATAGCCATAAATCTCCTGAGCCTTCTGCAAAGCAGGCATTTGTACGCCGTCCTCGTTTTTGTGCGCGCACAGCCAGTTTTTAAGCTCGGTTTCTTGTTCCTTTGTGCCGGCAAAGGGCACATTTGAAAAGCGCCTCATAAAAAATCCTCCTGTTTTATAGCTAATAAATATTTCACAATATCTATACTTTGTAAGTATAACAGATATTTGTTAAAAAAACGACAATTAAATTGAATTTGCTGTATTGGCAAAACGCTGAATTTTCGCCTAAAAAACTGTGCATGATGGCGATGAAATAAGAGCAAATTCCGCTTGCTTGTTGGCTTTTAATGATTTATACTGGAAAACATAAACAAAGATAAATAAATATTTGCGAAAAATTATCGTTTATATGTTACCTGTTCATTAAATGGCTTTGCATAGGGTGCTAACATTAAACGCCATGGCAAGGCGGTAAATCTTTATGCGCAGAAGGTTTATCATTACAAATTTTGCGCTACAACGCGTATGGAGGTTTAATATGAAAATTAAAGACATCATTTCCCTTTTGGACGCACAGCTTTTAACGCCAAACGCCAATTTAGACACCCATGTGTACACAGCATGCGGCAGTGATATGATGAGCGATGTTTTGGCATATGTTAAGGATCAGGCGGTGCTTTTAACAGGGCTTAACAATCCGCAGGTGGTGCGCACGGCAGATATGATGGATATGAAGTGCGTGGTTTTTGTGCGTGGGAAAAGGCCCGATGATATGCTGATTACCCTTGCGGCAGACAAGGGCATTGCAGTGCTTTCAACAGATAAAACCATGTTTACGGCATGCGGCTTGCTGTTCCAAAACGGGTTGCATGGGGGTAAGGGTTAATGTCGGAAAATATAGTTCTGCAATACACCGTGCCGGGGGACGATTTTACCCGTGCAGGTGAGGCAAGCGCAGATTTGAAGTCCCGCTTAAAGCTGCTTGGCGTGGGCGCACCTGCCGTGCGCAAGATAGCCATTGCGCTGTACGAGGGCGAAATCAACCTTGCCATACACGCCCACGGAGGCGAAATTTCTGTGGAGATTACAGACAGCACGGTAAAAATGCGCCTTAGCGACGAAGGCCCCGGCATACCGGATATAGAGCTTGCCATGAGCGAGGGCTGGTCCACAGCACCCGACGAGGTGCGCTCGCTTGGCTTTGGTGCCGGCATGGGGCTGCCTAATATGAAGAAATATTCCGACCGTTTTGACATAGCGTCTACCGTTGGCGTTGGCACTACGGTGAAAATGGAAGTAGATTTTTAATTTATGGCGGCTTTGCTGTATGCAACTTGACAAAATGTTGTGTACAAAGACAATAATAAGTCAAGTTGCTATAACGGAGGAAATATGAAAGATTTTTTTCATTCGGTTACACTGGATAAGGATTTGTGTAAGGGCTGTATCAACTGCATAAAACGCTGCCCTACAGAGGCAATTCGCGTGCGTGATTCTCGCGCGCATATCATTAAAGAGCGCTGTATCGACTGCGGCGAATGTATTCGCATTTGTCCGCATCACGCCAAAATAGCAATTTACGATCCGTTTTCGGTTTTGCAAAATTACGAATACACCATAGCCCTGCCACCGCCAAGCCTTTACGGCCAGTTTAACAATTTAGAGGACAGAGATGTGGTGCTGTCTGCGCTTTTGGATATCGGCTTTAACTCTGTGTACGAGGTGGCAAAAGCGGCGGAGCTGATAAGCGATGCCACTCGGCGTTTGCTGCAAACACAAAATATTCCTCGCCCTGTTATCAGCTCTGCATGCCCTGCTGTAACAAGGCTTATTCGCGTGCGCTTTCCGGAGCTTATAGACCATGTGCTGCCGCTGGTGTCGCCTATGGAGCTTGCCGCCCGTTTGGCAAAGGCGGAGGCCGTGCGCAAAACAGGGCTGCCCGAAAGCAAAATAGGCTGCATTTTCATCACGCCCTGCCCTGCCAAGGTTACAGCGATTAAAATGCCTATCGGCTCCAGTAAATCCTCTGTAGATGCGGCTATCGCCATGAAAGAGCTGTATCCAAGGCTCTTGGCCGCCATGAAAAAAACCGATAATGTGGACTATCTTTCCGCCGCAGGGCGCATAGGCCTTGGCTGGGGCGAAAGCGGCGGCGAATGTGCCGGGCTTGTATCTACAGACAGCTATCTTGCCGCTGACGGCATAGAAAATGTGATACGTGTTTTAGAGGATTTGGAGGACGAAAAATTCCCCGACCTTGAATTTGTGGAGCTGGACGCTTGCGCCGGCGGCTGCGTTGGCGGCGTTTTACAGGTAGAAAACCCATATATAACTAAAGCAAAGCTGAAAAAGCTGCGAAGATATATCCCTGTAAGCAAAAACCACCTTACAGGCAGTATTCCAAAAGAAATGCTCTGGGACACAGACCTTGTGTACGAGCCTGTAATGGAGCTAGGGCAAAACAAGCACGAAAGCTTTGAACGATATGCGAAAATGGAAGAAATAGCCAAAAACTTGCCCGGCTTAGATTGCGGCAGCTGTGGCGCGCCAACCTGCGCCTGCCTTGCAGAGGACGTGGTGCGCGGCAAGGCAAGCGTAGACGATTGCGTGGTGCTGATGCGCCGACGCATGGAGGGCGTGTTGGCAGCCCTTGGGAAAGGAACTTAACATATGTTAAACACAAAAGAAATGGCAAATATCTGTGGCTTTACTGCCGCAAGCGAGGGCGAGCCTCGCCTTATAAACGGAATATTTACAGGGGATTTACTCTCCTGGGCAATGGGGCGTGCAGGGGAAGATAACGCATGGTGTACCGTGATGGGAAGTATAAATACTATCGCTGTTACGTCACTTGCAGATTGTGCCTGTGTGGTGCTATGCCATGGCGCAACGCTTATGGACGACGCTCTTGCCAAGGCAAAAGAGCAAGGCATCAACGTGTATCTTACCGACTTACCCGAGTTTGAGGCAAGCCTTGCAATTGCAAAGGCAATAGGGCTTGTATAACAACCGTTAAGTAAGTAAATAACTGTATTGGTTAATGCAAACTGTGCCACGGTGCGTGAGCAAGCTTTGAATAGGTTTTGCTTTTGCCACAACCGAGGTTTAATGCACTGACGCAGCTTTAACACACCGGTGGTTGATTAAATGCACAAATGTTTAAGCAAGGAGGGTGCAGGCATGCTATATGATTTACATTTACATACTTGCCTGTCGCCTTGTGCAAACGAGGACATGACGCCCTCTACCGTGGCAGGCATGGCAAAGCTTGCCGGAGCGGATTTAATAGCAGTTACCGACCATAATTCCGCCCTTAATCTGCCCGCTGCGCAAAAGGCATGTGACGCATACGGGCTACGGCTTTTGCCGGGCATTGAAGTAAACACCGCCGAAGAAATACATTTGCTATGCTATTTCCCCTCTGTAAAGGCGGCACTCTGCATGAGTGATATTATTTATAGCAGCTTACCGGATTTTGAATACGATTACAATATATGGGGCAAGCAGCAGGTAATGGACGAGAACGACCAAGTAAAAGCTGTGATAAATCGGCTTTTAACTAATGCGTCCGGCCTTGATATTTATAAAGCCAAGGCAGAATGTGAGCATCTTGGCGGCATAGCTGTGCCTGCCCATGCGGATAAAGACAGCTACTCCCTGCTTGCCGTCCTTGGCTTTTGCCCCGAAGATTTGGATTTTGCGGCAATTGAATTGCACAGTCCGACTAGCTATGGCAATTTATCGCAAAAAGGGCTTTTGCCGCAAAATAAAGAAATATTAACCTCGTCCGATGCCCATTGTATAGAAAACATAGCCTCTTGCCTAAAACCCCTCGCAGAAAATTCCGTCTTGCGTAAATTGCTATAGCATGCGGTTTTGCGCAAGATATAAGCAATGCTTTGTCTTGCAGAAGTTGCTGTAGCGTGCGGTTTTGTGCAAGATATAAGTAAAATCTGTCTTGCATAAGGTGCTATAATATGCGGTTTCCACAAGATATAAATAAAGCCAAAATGTTTAATTTTGTTATATAAAATTGCTAATCTGTATTATAACGTTATAATATTACATTAAGTATACTAATTGTTTTCTAAAATACAAAATTTATTTTTTAAAATTATTATATTACTGGATTTTTCGAGAAACCTATGATATACTTATTCTTGCATCCAATATGGAGGATTAGCTCAGCTGGTTAGAGTGCTTGCATCACACGCAAGATGTCTGGGGTTCGAGTCCCTAATTCTCCACCAATCAAAGCGACGTGTAAACATTAGTTTATACGTCGCTTTTGTTTTTGCAAAGGAAATCACACCAATCAGTCTGCGCCCTCGGGCTTGCCTTCTTGGGTAGGGACACACAGCGCACCGCGCTGTGTACTAATTCTCCACCAATCAAAGCGACGTGTAAACATTAGTTTATACGTCGCTTTTATTTTTATTTTTTAATGCTTTTTATTGCCGCTTGTACAAAATTATCTAAATCCGCTTGGCTTGGGTGGGACAAGGCTTGATTGAAATTTTCCATAAGCTTTTGCGCTTTTTGCGGCTGCTCGCGTTGCATTGCCTCGTAGCGCTTTCCCACGGAAGGCGGCATTTTGCCTTGGCACATATAACTGCCGACTAAGGTGTTGGAGCTATCCAAATTCGCCTTTACGCGTGCAAGTATTTGGTCAAAATATTCTTCGCTGCCGCCAAAACCCGCCGTGCCGAATAAAAACACTTTTTTGCCGTGCAGCTCTTTCAAAAATTTTGACGCCGGCTCGTCGCAGCTGCCCTTATCTGTCCAAAATCCGACAAAAAGCATATCCGCCTCTTGTGCGCATACATTCGGTGTGCCGCAATAGAGCAAGCTGATACTTGCAAGGCTTTCTTTAAGATGCTGCGCAAGCATTTCCGTGTTGCCTGTTTGGCTAGTGTAAACTATAGAATATTTCATATTGCTAATTCTCCTTTTCATGGTAAATATGGCAACTTGACTTGTTATCCTTGCACACAACCTTTTGTCAAGTTGCATACAGCAAAAATGAGGGCTTTAGTAGGACAATCAAAAGTAAAATTGCTGTGCAATGAGCGACTTTGTGACAATTTGCGCTCAATATGGCAACTTGTACTTTATTTAAAATATCTGCATGTCAAAAACAGCGGTGTGCTTTCCACGCCGCTGTTTTTCGCTGTATTTGTAAGGAATATTTGCCTTTGTTTATGCTTATTCGCCCAAAAGCTCGCCGAAAATGCCATCGGTAATCATCAACGCGCGTGGCAAATGGAAGGGGCCTTTAAAGGTGCTGCCTTTGCAAGGTGGCTCTGTGGGCTTGCCGTCGCGGCGCAAATAGCCGTACCATTCGCCATATTCCCTGTCGGAAAAATATTTTTTGCAATAATCCAAGGTTTTTTCGTACCATGCAAAATATTTTTCGTCGCCTGTTTCGCGATAGAAAGTAAGGCTGGCAATCATAATTTCGTTATGCGGCCACCAAAGCTTCATGTCATGCTCGTATGCCTCTGGGGGTAAGCCCTTGCAATCTCTAAAATACAATAGCCCGCCGTATTCTTTATCCCAGCCGCCCTCTATGGCAAAATTAAACACTTCTTCTGCCTTTTTCATCAGCTCTTTATCGTTTGTACGCTTTGCCTGCTGTGCCAAAAACCAGCTACATTCTATATCGTGCCCCGGGTTTACCATACGCCCTGCGGTGTAGCTGCCTTCAAATTCGCCGTTCATGCCAACAGACTCTAATGTGCATTTCATCTCGGGCTTATGATGATATTTGAAAATAGTTTCCACGCATGCTGCGGCGCGTTTATTGTATAAATCCGCGTTTTCTTCGTCTACGCTGCTCATTACAGCCGTGATGTTAAGATAAATCATCGGATCGGCAAGTGCCCTACCTGTGCGCGTTTCGGGAATGGTTTTCGCGCCCATGCCTGTGGGATCTTTGATAAGACCGTTATTTAGCTCGTAAATTAATTCGTAGGCGCGTTTGGCGCGCTCTAAACACTCTTTATCGCCTGTTACGCCGTAATATTCGGCATTTGCCATGGCATAAAAGCCCTCGCTAAAGCAATATCTGCGCTGACGCAAGGGCTTGCCGTCCTCGGTTACGGTAAAATACATTCTGTCGCCTGCCTCGCGGTTGATGCAATATTTCTCCATGAAATCAAGGCAGGTTTTTGCCGCCGCAAGCCACTGGGGCTTTGCGCCATATAGCTTGCAAAGGCGAGAAAATGTCCATGCACAGCGCCCCTGCATCCACACGCTTTTGTCTGTAGAAAATATTTTACCCTCTCTGTCAAGGCAAGTGTACACGCCGCCATGTACCTTGTCTATGCCGTTTTTAAGCCAAAAATTAACGCAAATATCCAGCTCCTCCTGTGTCCATTTGCGCATGTCTGAAAGCTTTTGTCTATCCATGCTATTGCCTCTTTCTATCTATAAATATTAATTGATTTACATGCCGATACGCCTTTGCATAAATGCGATATGTGCGAGGAAAGCTGTACGCCGTAGCTTTAAAGCCACAGCGTACAGAAAAATTAAATAAGGCTTGCTAAGTATGCCGCGCCGTACAGCCCTGCGCTGTTGCCAAGAGTTGCCGGCAAAAGGCGGCAATCGCGAAAGCTCGGCTTTGTATTTGCAGATAAAATTGCCGTAAGGTTTAAGATAATATACGGCTCTTTCATTATGCCGCCGCCAAGCACAATTGCGCTCGGGTTAAAGGTATGAATTAGGCAAATAAGCCCAAAGCTTATTTCGCGTATCCAGTCGTCCACAAGCATTTTCACCTCGGGGATATCCATGGCGGCAAACACCGCGCGCCCACTGTCTAGCTTTGGGCTAAGTGCCATGGCTCTGCGCACTAGGGCACTGGTGCTTGCATATCGCTCGTAGCTGCCGCTGCCCACGTCCCCCGGCACCATTGCGCCCGGATGTGTAACAAGGCCGCCAAACTCCCCTGCCGAATATCGGCTGCCGCGATACAACTGCTTATCCAGTATTATCGCGCCGCCGATGCCTGTGCCGTAGTTTACGCATAAGAAATCTTTGTATTCGCGCCCTGAGCCGAACATCAATTCCCCCATTGCGGCGGCGTTTACATCGTTTTCCACCACAAAAGGAATATCCAGTGCGCTTTGAAACGCTTTTTTCAAGTTCATACCCGTGTAGCCGGGGATATTGTCCGCAAGGCGAATTACACCCTCGTCCACGTCTACTTCCCCTGCTGTGGAAAGGCCTACTCTGTCGATATTGTCGAAGCTTTTCACTATTTCTATTGCCTTTGCGATAACCGCAGGGCCGCCCATATGGGCATCTGTGATATGCTCCGTCACTTCCTCCAGTACACCGTTTTCCACAACGCCTGCTTTAATAAAAGTACCGCCTAAATCCAATGCTGCTATTCTCAAAGCTTTTCCTCCTACTAATAGCAGCACATTGCTGCTATTATGCGTTTTTGATAGCGGCGTCTATCAGCTTTGCCGCTTTTTCGATAACGGGCATATCGGCAGGAATAATGTTTGAAAGCGGTGCGCGAACGCCGCCCACATTGATATCCTCGCGAATACGCAGTATCTCTTTCATAACAGCGTAAAGGTTGCCATGGCAGCCGCACATCACGCTGATTATTTCATCTACATCATACTGCACTTTACGCGCTTTTTCAAGGTTTCCGTCACGAAAGTATTCTAATATTTTTATAAACAGCTCGGGCATTACGGCATAAGTGCCGCCGATGCCGCCGTCTGCGCCCATTGCAAGGCCGCTTACAAGCTGCTCGTCGGGGCCGTTGAACACGGTAAAGCCTTCGCCGCCCTCCGCCTTGAACATCTGTATGTCCTGCACAGGCATAGAGGAGTTTTTCACAGCCGCAACCCGTGGGTTTTTAAGCATTTCGGCAAATAATGGCATTGTCAGCGCAACGCCTGCAAGCTGCGGAATATTATAAATAACAAAATCCGTGTTTGGTGCTGCCGCAGAAATATCGTTCCAATAAGCGGCAATTGCATGCTCGGGCAAATGGAAATAGATAGGCGGTATAGCGGCAATGGCATCAACGCCAAGGCTTTCGGCATGCTTTGCAAGCTCTATACTGTCTTTGGTATTGTTGCAAGCCACATGGGCTATTACTGTGATTTTGCCCTTGGCGATTTTCATTACATTTCCAAGGGTGGTTTTGCGTTCTTCTACGCTTTGGTAGATACATTCGCCTGATGAGCCGCATACGTATACGCCCTTCACGCCTTTTTCTATTAAAAAGCGAACTAAGGTTTGTGTGCGCTCCGGGCTGATATTGCCTTGCTCGTCGTAGCACGCATAAAACGCAGGAATAATGCCTTTATATTTATCGTTGTTTTTCATAATTTTTATCCTTTCACTGCACCCATTGTGATGCCCTGCGTAAATGATTTTTGGAATAGTACAAACACCAGCACAATCGGAATTGCCGAAAGCGTGGCGCCTGCCATTAGTACGCCGTAGTTAGTTGCAAATTCCGCCTGCATGGTGGCGATACCTATTTGCAAGGTAAGCTTTTCGCGGCTGGAAAGCATGATTAACTGTAGGAAATAATCGTTCCACGCTTGAATAAATGTAAAAATAGCAAGTGCCGCAATGCCCGGCTTTACCATTGGAATAACAATGCGTGAAAACGTGCGCAGCTCGCTGCAGCCGTCTATTTTTGCCGCCTCTAAAAGCTCGCCCGGTATGGTTTCGCTGAACTGTTTCATTAAAAAGATACCAAATGGCCAGCCCACGGCGGGCAAAATAGTGGCCCATAAATTGTTGTGCAGCCCCATTGCGCTTGCTTGCTGTACCAACGGTACAAGCACAACCTGCTTTGGCAGCGCCATTGCCGCCACAAAAAGGCTGAACAATAGCTTGCCGCCGTAAAAGCGTTTTTTCGCCAAAACATACCCTGCGGCTGTAGATACAAGGCACACGAGAATCATAGTCATTATTGAAACAAACACGCTGTTGAAAAACCATTTCCATGCCGGATTTTTAAACAGCAAGATATAGTTATCAATAATTGGGTTCATGGGCCACCATTCCGGCGGCAGCTGAATAGTAACCTTTTGGTCTTTAAAGCTACCCGTTATTACCCAATAAAAAGGGAATACGAATACTACGGTAATTAAGCTTAGAAGCAACATGGAAATTGTGCTGAAAACAGTAATTTTTTTCTTTTTCATTCGTCTATCCCCTTTCTTAATAATCTACATCATTGCCGAAAAACTTAAATTGCAAGATGCTGATAACGCCTATAATTATGGCCAATATTACGCCCATTGCGTTTGCATATCCGAATTTATACTGCTTAAACGCCGTTTCGTACAAAAGATACATCACCGTACTGGTGTTGTAGTTTGGCCCGCCCGAGGTTAAAAGCTGAATAAGGGAGAAGCATTGGAAGGAGTTAATAGTGGTGATAACCACAACGTACAAGGTGGTAGGCATAATGCCCGGCCATTTGATATGGCGGAAAACCTGCCACTCGTTTGCGCCGTCTATGCGAGCTGCCTCTAAATGGCTGTGGTCTAGGTTGCCAAGGGCGGCTACGTATAAGATAATCGGCTGGCCGACACTGGTGGTAAGAAGAACGATTATAACTGCCCACATGGCAAAGCGTTTATCCCCCAGCCACTGGATATTGTTTTCGATAAGCCCTGCTTGTGTAAGTATGTAGTTAAGCACACCGTTCAGCGGATCGTAAATCCATTTCCACACTACCACAACAGCCACGGTGCCCGTGACAACAGGCAAGTAGAATATGCCGCGAAACGCGCTGCGCACAAATGCGTTTTTCTCGTATATTACAAGCGATACAAAAAGGCTGAAAAGAACGATAAGCGGCACTACGCCCACTACAAGCATAATGGTGTTTTTCATGGATTTCATAAAGTTTGCATCGCCGAAAAGACGAACATAGTTATCGAACCCGATAAATTCAAACTTTTTCATAGTATAATTGAAAAAGCTTGTATAAAGCCCTCTTAAAATAGGATAAATAACAAAAACGGTAAAAAATACAAGTGCCGGAAGTAGGAACAGGTAAGATACAAAGGTTTCTCTTATGCGGATTGGCCAAGTTTCGTACCACGCGCTGAGGCTTTTATTTTTGGTTTTAGATTTCATAACTAATCTCAACTCCAATATTTTGGTTTGTATTCGTACCTGCGGATAAACTCGCGGATTGTTAGTTTTGCAACCTTTCACACGGTTACACAGGATACGATTTGAGCGTGACGGAGCTTTACAGCAATTTGACTTTTGATTGTCATACCCAAAGCCACGTCTTTGCTGTATGCAACTTGACAAAAGGTTGTT
>JAVWZM010000055.1:0-15289 GCA_036661035.1 Oscillospiraceae bacterium | reverse complement strand
GTAACCTATACTTTACCTCAAAACGCAAAGGGGCTACCCGTATTTAACGTACATATTCCAAAAGGTGCAGACCTTAGCGCCATATCCACCACAGCAGCATACAAAGCTGCGCTTGAGTTTTGGCATTATGATAAAGCGGTATTTGTGTGCCATTCTTGGCTTTTAAGCCCTGCCATGTTTAAGCTTCTTCCGCCAAACTCGCGCATTTTATCGTTTGCCTCTTGCTTTAATGTAATTGCAACGGACGAAAGCGACCGTCAGGCGGAGGAACGCATTTTCGGAAAAGTTTTAGACAATCCGTTGCAATATCCTTGCAACACTTCTTTGCAAGCCGCCGCACGCGAATATCTAATAAGCAAAAATCTTATTCCTTCCGGTTTTGGTTGGCAGATTATTTAACATTTTAAATTTAATTTATCACCTTTTATCACTATATTTATGCTTTAGCTACGTATTATCGTATGGTATTGTAACGACATTTTACAATGTATATTGTAATTGTTTAAATGCGCCGCTACATACACATAATAATTAGCGAAAGGGTGTGACTTTAATGAACGGGAACACAGAGCTTTTAAATTTTATTTATCAAAACTCGCAAATGGGCATAGTTTCAATTAAGCAATTGCTGGATATTGCCCAAAACGCAAAATTTAAAATGCAATTGAATGCACAATATGAAGAATATGAAAAAATAAACAACACTGCACTAAAATTATTGAACGAAAACGGCTGTGATGAAAAAGGGATTAGTGCAATGGATAAAATGAAAACATATTTAATGGTAAATATGCAAACACTTACTGATAAAAGCTGTTCACATATTGCTGAAATGCTGATTATTGGCAGTAATATGGGTATTGTAAGCGCCACTAAAAACTTGAAAAAATACAGTAATGCAAAGCCTGATATAATCTCGCTTATGAATAAACTGCTTGAATTTGAAGAAAACAACGTGCAGAGATTAAAAGTTTTTTTATAAATTAGGTAATCTGTAAGCACTTAGGCTATTTTTCAAATGTTGAGGTAATCCACACATAAAAGCAAAATTGCACCGGTGTGTTCGCTTATTAATGTGTAATATGAAAGAAATCCGCTTTAAAAATGACTTTGCAAGTCACTTTCAAAGCGGATTTTTGGGTTTTAAGGGCATTTATTATATGTTGTACCACTTGGAAAAGCTACTGCAACAGCCTTTTTCTGTGAATGGTTTTACTGTGATAAATTGAAACAACAAATTATAATTTTACTTTTTAAAATCTTCAGCAAAGTTTTTCAGCATATAATCGTCCATTGCACTTGCCACATGCTTTGAATATGCCACAGCCTCCACCACTGTGCGTGCGCCGTTTACCACATCTCCGCTTGCAAATATTCCGGGGCGAGTGGTATGCCCATTTTCGTCCGCCACCAGTAGACCACGTGAATTTGTGTTAATACCTGTAGTGGTAGACACAATGCGGTTTTTAGGCCCTTGGCTGATGCTTATGATTACGCTGTTTGCTGTGTATAGCGTTTCACTGCCACTAATAATTGTGTTATCCTCTTGAGTATCCGCAAAAATAACGCCATCATCTGTAATTTCAATTGGCGATTTATTATATTCAAAACCAACTCCCTCAAGAGTCGCATATTCAAATTCGTGGTTACTGGCAGAAACACCGTCTGTGCGAGAAAAGCAAGTAAGGCTGCGTGTGCCGTGGCGCATAGCGGTACGAGCCACGTCCATAGCCGCATTGCCTGCGCCTATTACGATTACTTTTTCGCCAAGATGATAGCTATCGGGATTGTTTAAATAATTGATACCAAAATGCACATTACCAAGAGTTTCGCCTTTTATATGCAAAGCATTTGGCTGCCAAACACCTGTGCCGATAAAAATAGAACGATATCCGTCACGCAATAAATCGTCAATGCCTATTGCGCCGCCTATTGTGGTATTTGGGCGCACTTGAATACCCTTTAAGCGCAAATGTCGATATTCAAAATCATCAAGAACAGTTTTAGGCAAACGAAATTCCGGTATACCATAACGAAGTACGCCGCCGATTTTATCCTTACCCTCAAAAATAGTAACTTGATAGCCCTTTCGTGCCAGTTCCACAGCAATTGTGAGGCCTGCAGGCCCGGAGCCAATAATGGCAACCTTGATACCGTTTGACGGCATAGGCCCTTGTACCATTTTACTGCTATATGTGCTTGAAATGTAATTTTCGATAATAGAAAACTGAACCGGCGCGCCTTTTTTACCAAGCACACAATGCCCTTCGCATTGATTTTCGTGGCTGCAAACTAAGCTGCAAACCGTGGTAAGTGGGTTATTCATAAATAGCATGCGCCCTGCTTCATCAAGATGTCCGTCTAAAAGCAGCTTTATCGCCTTGGGTATATCCGTATGTATCGGGCAGCCCTCGCGACATTGTGGGTTTTTGCAATTTAAGCAGCGACGTGCTTCATCTACTACATGATTTGCCATATATTTTCCCTCTTTCTTATTTAGCATACATTATATTTTAAATTCATATATTAACAATAATATTTTGTTTAATCAAAAAATATTGTATATCGAATAAATCTATTTTGCATAACAGCTTTATTGTGCATATGCGATAGCGCATACCAAATTAGGTTTTAATAAGCTATGATATTAGAATAATGGTAAATCGCACAGTAGTCAAGTATCTAAATAAACAATCAATGTTTCTTTCTTGATTGTTTAAAATTTAACATCTGCGCATATTAAATTAATGTCATATTCTAACTATAATGCACATATGCTTTAGCAGATATACTTTTCAATATTTTAATGGCATATTCCCTGCTGCACCTTGAATTGCAACTTCTTTTTGATACACACGATATGTATAGACGGTGCGCTTGCGCGCAATCTTACACCGTAACGTCCACCTTGTTTTACTATTTCCGGATCCTCAAGGCGCAGCTCGTTTATGCTGGGCATTACTATACCGTAGCCTGTTGCCTGTACCTGCTCCATTGCACTTCGGATTTTTTCGTATTGCGTTTTAATCTTGGCAAGGTTTATTATACACGGCATTAGGCTTGCCTCGTCGCATATTTCAAGGCCTGTTGTTTCGCCCAAAATTTTGTAGAAAATATCATTTTGCAAATTAAGCTCTATACATGCACAGCCTGTGCCAAGCTCTATTTCGCATAGGCGGCTGCCTTGTAGAAATTCACATTCTATAATATTATTTTCATCTACAAGATGTTTCATAATGGTTGTGTTTTCTGCGTATTCTCTAACGGCATTGTACACCGCGCTTTGCAGCCAATGCCCTGTGTCTAGCATTGTAACCCATTTAGGCATAGATACAGAAAGTTCTTTAATAGGAAATTCGTACAATACGCTTTTTAAAATTTCCAGTACAGTTTCTTCTGTTAAATCCACGCAGCTTATTGGCATAACAACTCGCGAATATTTTTCCGAAAGCTCTGCCGCAAGCGCAATGCTTTTAGGGGAATTGGGCGTGACACAATTTAATAAAAAGATATATGGTTTACCTGTTTTAGCAAGTTCTTCTGCTACGCGCTCCTCCGCCGCTTCGTATTGAGCGCGTGGAATATCGCTGATACTGCCGTCTGTTGTAATGATAATGCCTATGGTGGAATGGTCTGTAATTACCTTGCGCGTGCCTGTTTCGGCAGCTATATCAAAGGATACTTCTTCCTCAAACCACGGGCTCTTTACCATGCGCGGTTTATCGTCTTCCTCATGCCCCATTGCCCCTTGCACCATGTAACCCACGCAGTCTATCAAGCGTGTTTTAAATGATACTCCGCTATCCAGCTCTATTGTAACGGCTTGCTCTGGCACAAATTTAGGCTCTGTTGTCATTATCGTGCGCCCTGCCGCAGACTGTGGTAGCTCGTCGCGCGCACGCTGACTAAAGGCTTCCCCTTTAATCTGAGGGAGAACCATCAGCTCCATAAAGCGTTTGATAAATGTGCTTTTGCCCGTGCGCACAGGCCCTACACAGCCTAGAAAAACCGTACCGTTTGTGCGTGTGGCAATGTCTTTATAAATACTGTTAAAATCCACTTTTTTCTCCCCTTTCTCTAATTTAATGCCGGAATTAACAATTGCTGCTTATTTTGCAATACACTTTGCTCCGTATTATTAATGGCTGATACAACTGTTGGCGACACATGATAACGCTTTGAAATATCAAAAATATCTTCGCCTGCCTGTGCATAATATATGCGCAAAGCTATATTGCTATTTGCCGCTTGTCGCTCGTTTAGCATTTCTACATGCTCTATAACAGTGGCTTTCACACGCGTTGTAATAAGCCCCTGCACAGATAATACAATATTCGCCTGCATTTCAGCACCGGCTTTGCGCGCTGTAACGCTTTGCACAGATGGAATAAAGGTTGAATTTGTATTGCAAAGGCTGCCTATATAATGCTTAGGCAACACATATTCTGCCGTTTTATCATAACAATCTATTTCTCCAAGCGCATTAATGCAGATAATATGCGCAATGGCGCGTCCGCGCACGTTCAGTTCTCCGTCTGCCTCTATAATTTCAACTGGCAAGGCAGATGCCTTTACGTCTATAATTTGTGCGTTTTCATCAGGCAAATCCCCTTCGGCAATGCACTGCACCTGAACAATAAAATTATCAACAATATTTTCAAGGGCAATTACTTTTTCTTTAGTTTCGGTTTCGTAAACAGTTGAAAACGCATCACATACGGCTAAATATTCATTTTGTTGATACGCACGGGCTGATATTATAGCCGTTACCGATATAGTACCTGCTTGTGCATCTGCACCACCTAGCACAGTACAGCCTGTAGGCTCTACAAAAACAAAGCTTTGACATTCTTCGTTTACGCCATCCATATCCAAAACTTCATTAAAGCTTATTACCTTAACAGCTTTTTGCACAGTATATCCCGGCTCTGTTCTATATGATATTTCTGCCTTGATATCCCCTTTAATAACAGCCTTGCCTGATATTAACTTTACTTCGTTTACTACACTTTGGCATGTAATATCCAATATCATTAAAGGCTGAACGTCAAAAATGATGCTATCTTCAATAGTAACCAGCTTTTCACCAATTGCAACTGTACGCGCACCGCTGATAGACGCAAGTTTTTGCTCGGTACCCATTTCGCTTATTGATGTAAGTATTTCTTGCTCAACGCCTGCGCTTACTTTAATAGACAGCGCATATGCTCCGCGAATATCTATGCGTCGCTGATTAACAGCGCGGCAGTTTAAATATTCGGTTTCTCCCGTTACATAGGCGCACCAATTGTGATAATCTCCGTCGCGCAATTCTACTTGCTTTGTAAATGGTATTTTTTGTTCTATCTGACAAAGGCTTTGGTCGCTTTCTGACTGATAATATACAATGCATCTTAAATAGCCGTCGGCTGTCATGCGGCTGGCAGACATTTGTTTTTGCAATATCACAAGCCGCACAAAGCATTTGACAATTTTGAAAACTTGCGGCAGATAATCGGGAATTAAAATTTCTGTTTCTATGGGCAGCTCTGCCGTAGTTTCACAAACAGTTTCCGCTGCCGTTACCAAGTCTTTATACACCTTTAAATCCATTTATTCCTCGCCCCTTTCGCTGTTCTAAACTATTTATATTCATAAAAAACATATAGTATGCAAGCATTTTAAAAGCAACTCATAATAATAAAGCGGCTGCATTACATCTAAACATGCAATGCAGCCGCTAAAAGCCTTAAATTTTATTGTACCTTTTTTATTTTAAATATTGCGCGCAGGATACCTGCAAGGAATTTTGGACTTTTGAATACTAATACTTGCATTACTACCCCTCCCTATACTTTGCTTATTTTATAATATACAAAGTTAGGGCATTTTGTTACTCCTTGCGCGATAAAACCATAAATAAGCCACCTGTTTTTACAGATATGCTAACAGGAACAAAGTTGAATTCATTGCTTGTGCATATTGGAAAGGTATTTTTTATTTCGGCGTTTTCGATTGGATATTTAACATGTTTTATTGTAACGCCCTTTGCCACAGGCTCAATGGGATAAAACGATAAAAAGAAATCGTCTTTCGGAGAGATATCATAGCTGCCCGGTAAAAGCACTGATATTTCGTTGTTTTCGTCTGCCATTATTGCGTTTACTTTATTTTTGGCAAGATATAAAAGCGTTGACATATTTGCAAGCGTATGGTCGAACCTGCCACCCATACCGCCTAAAATAAGCACATCGGTAAAGCCTTCTCCCACTGCCTTTTGCGCCGCGTAATATGTATCTGTTTCATCTTTTTCGCTTGGCAAGCGCATCACATTTACCGCGTTTTTAGGCACATCGGCACTGTCGAAATCGCCTACATATAAATTGGGAGTTAAGCACAAGGTGCGTGCGTTTTCGTAGCCTGCGTCTACGGCAATAACGTAGTCCCCCTCGTTGCAATATTCTCGCATTTGCACACTTATCGGTCGAGCTGCTAATATAATACATCTTTTCATATTATTACCGCTCCCAATCATTTATTTCTTTTGCCTGTTCATACAAGGTTTTATAGCTTTCGTATCTAGTAGCGCTTATTTCTCCGTTTTGAAGTGCAAGCAGCACAGCACAGCCTTTTTCACGGGTATGAGAACAACCGGTAAATTTGCATTTTCCAAAATAAGCCGCAATGTCCGGAAACGCATATTGCAGATTTTCTTTAGGCAAATAAGCAGCTTTCACCATTTCAAGGCTTGAAAAGCCCGGTGTATCTGCCACTAAACCACCCTCCGCTTCAAAAAGCTCTACTTCTCGGGTGGTATGCTTTCCTCTACCGAGTTTTTTGCTGATTTCACCTGTTGTAAGCTGCACATCATTTGGTAAAATAGCGCTTAAAAGCGTGGACTTGCCAACGCCGCTATTGCCACAGAAAACGCTGATTTTGTCTTTTAGCAAAGCCTTTACTTCGGCAATGCCTTCTTTGCTTTCCGCATTTACGCAAATAACGGGTATTGTGCTTTTTTGATACGCCTGCACAAGCCAATCGGATTTAAGAATATCTGTTTTAGTTATTAAGATATATGGTTTTGCGCCTTTATCTACTGCTATTGCCGTAAGCATGTCTATAATCAGCGTGCTTGGCACAGGCTCTGTAGTGCTTGCAATCACAAAAAAATTGTCTACATTCGCAATTGGAGGGCGAACAAATACATTTTTTCTTTCAAGTATTTCTGTAATTATCCAAGTGCCGCCGTCCTCTTGATATTCCACAAAATCCCCTGCTACGGGTGTAATGCGCCGTTTACGAAATATACCCTTGGCTTTGCACTCGATAACACCGTCTGTGGTTTTAACATAGTAAAAACCGCCTATGCCTTTAATGATATATCCTGTATACATATTGCTCCTTTAAAAGCTATTTGTTATGGCTATGGCGTTGGTGTTGGCGGAGCAGTTGATGAGCTTGGAGGAGGAGCCGGCGGAACATATGTTCCACTAAATGTCAACGCCGGAGGATTTGCACCTGTCGGCGTGAAATCCACATCTATTGTTTTACTGTTTTCGGGGCCTGTAATTATCACTTGCTTTTTGCCAGATGATTTAATTGGAATGCTCCAAGATGCGGCTGTGCCATCTTTTGTTGTATAGCTTGAAATAATAGCACCGTCCATCACGGCATTCCATGCTCCGGCTTTAATGTTTGCAGCAAAATTTACCGTAATAGCTCTGTCTGAAATGGCTACATATGTTCCTGTGAAATCTACAGTTTGATCTATACCTTTTTCAGTAAAATTAAGCGTAACATTTTTCTCGCCGCTTGGCCCTTTAATCAGCACGCCTTTATCTTTGCCTGTTGAAGATATAGTTATTACCCACTGTGCTGCCACACCGTCTGCTGTATCTATGGTTGCAGCCTCGCCGCCTTCAAAAATAGCCACCCATTTACCTTTGTTTATTTTGGCATCGAAATTAACTGTAATTTTGCGTTCGCGTGGGTGCAAACCTTCGGAGATAACAAGGTTTACAGGCTTTCCTATCTGTATTTTTTCGTCCGGGCCGGGAGATTGCTCCAACACTGTATTTATCGGCAACTCACTTTCTTGCTTACCAAGAGTGCCAAGCACCAACGAAGCTTTAGATAAAAGTGCCTTTGCGCTTTCCAAATCTATATCAGTTACCTTTGGTACTGTAGTATCTGTTTCGCGTTTTGGCTGGCTTACAAATACAGCGATAGTAGAGCCTGCTGCCACTTGCTCGCCTGCCGCCGGCTCTGTGCGTGTTACCTTGCCCACAGGCACGTCCGGCGTTACCTCACGGCGAAACACAATATGAAAACGCATGTCCTTTAAGGCTTGCTGTGCGGCGTCCTTTTCTTTATTCCCAACATTTGGCACCGTTACCATTTCTACGCCCTTGCTAACGCGCAATGTAACCTTAGCGCCTTCTTTAACCTTTTTATTTGTCTTTGGAAATTGGTCGTACACTGTGCCTTCAGGGGCCGTGTTATATTTTTCATCATAAATAAAATCAAAATTCTTTTGATAATCACTGTTCTTTTTAATTTCAGCCATGGTTTGATTAATAAAATTCGGCATATCTATATCTATTTTATCGTTAAATAACGGGTTGCCGGAAAGCTTAAAGATAAGAAACACTAAAATAGCCGCGCCTACTGCAAACGCAACTGCCATTCCTGCCATTATTGGCAAGCCGTAATGATGTTTTTTTCTAGTCGGCTTTTGTGCTGTATCTGCACTTCTGGTGCGTGACGTTGATTTATCTGCCATCTTATCAATATACCTCGTTTGCGGCGGTGTGGTTAAATATTTATAATCAAAGCTAATGCTTGGATTTTTCTTAAATTCTTCAATATCAGCCAGCATGTCCATTGCGCTTGCAAAGCGTTGTGACGGCTCTTTTGCCATTGCTTTTTCCGCAATCGCCTCAAGGGCTGCCGGTACGTTGGCATTTATTTCGCGTATTGGTTTTGCCACATCTGATATTTGTTTTATCGCCACGGAAACCGTACTGTCAGATTCAAACGGCAGCTTGCCTGCAAGCATTTCATACATCATAATGCCTACAGAATATATATCCGCTTTAGCATCGGTAACGTCGCCCTTTGCTTGCTCCGGGCTGATGTAATGCACAGAGCCTATCGCCTTGTCTGTCATTGTGCTTGCGCCTTGCGCTCTTGAAAGACGGGCTATTCCGAAATCCATTACGCGTATTGTACCGTCACGCAAAAGCATGATATTTTGTGGTTTTATATCTCTATGCACAATGCCTTTATCGTGTGCATGTGCAAGCGCCTGCAAGGTTTGCGATACAAAAAATACAGTTTCTTTATATGTTAGCGGCTCTTTGCGCTCGTCCATGTATTCTTTAAGCGTAATGCCGTCTATATATTCCATTACAATGAATTGCAGCTTGTCCGACACACTGATATCATAAACCTTTACAATGTTTGGGTGATTTAAAACTGCAATGGCTTTAGATTCGTTTTTGAAACGGCGTACAAGGTCTTCATTGTTTAAAAACTCATCACGCAATATTTTAACAGCAACAAATCTGTCTTCTTTTAAATCCTTTGCTTTATACACATTTGCCATGCCGCCAACGCCGATAAGCTCTTCTATCTGATATCTGCCGTCCAGCCTTTTACCGATTAAATTATCCATTGTTCCCTCCGTTTGCCGATGCATCTGTTTCTTCTACCTGCACAAGCACCGCAGTAATATTATCCTGCCCATTATTTGCAAGCGCTTTGTCAATCAGCATTTCAGCACAATTGAAAAACGGCGCAGTTTCAATAATATCTATAATATCCTCCGTGCTTACATAATTTGTAAGCCCGTCTGAACAAAGCAAAATTAAATCGCCATTTTTAACTGCACATTCCCCATAATCAGCTTGTACAGTTTCGGCAACGCCAAGTGCGCGAGTGATAAGATTTTTATGTGGATGCACATACGCCTCTTGCTCTGTAATGCTACCTTGCTCTACAAGCTCCTGAACCATGGAATGGTCACGCGAAAGCTGTGTAAAAGCATGGTTTCTATACAAATAAATGCGCGAGTCTCCAACGTTTGCGTAATGCAAATATCCATTTTGTACCACTGCACACACCGCCGTAGTACCCATGCCAAGCATGGCAATATCTTTAAGTGAGGCATTATAAACAAGGGTATTTGCGCCTGCTATTGCCTGTGTCATCAAGGTACGCAAATCTTGCGAGGATAGCTTTGCCGACATTTGTCCCGAAAACACTCGTTCAATTTGAGACGCCGCTATAGACGAAGCCAGCTTGCCGCCGCGCGCTCCGCCCATGCCATCGCAAACCAATGCCCACACCGTGTCGTCCTGCTCTCTGCCTGCACGATAATTGTCTTGGTTTTCACTTCGCTGATTGCCTATGTCTGTTTTGCCGGATATTTTCATGCCCCTATGTTCCTTCCCCTGCCTCGCGCCGCAGCTGTCCGCAAGCCGCGCTGATATCTGTACCCAACCTGCGCCTTATGGTTGCATTGACGCCAAAGTTTTCCAGATACTTTTGAAAGCCTTTAATATTTTCCTCATGTGTGGCGCTATATGGAGAGCCGTCCACAGGATTGATAGGTATTAAATTAACATGTGCGCCCATGCCTTTTATAAGATTGGCAAGGGTTCTTGCACATTCCCTCGAATCATTTACGCCGTTTACCATAGAGTATTCAAAGCTAATTCTACGTCCTGTATCGTTTTGATAGGCTCTGCATGCAGGTATCAGCTTTGAAAGCGAATACGCATCATTTATAGGCATCATGCCGCTGCGCAAGGCGTCTGTGGGTGCATGCAACGACACCGATAATGTTAGGCCCAGATGCTTTTGCGCCAATTTTTCGATGTTTGGCACTATGCCGCAAGTAGAAAGGCTGATATTTCGCATACCTATATTTATGCCGTTTGGCGAAGAAATAATGCTTAAAAAATCCATTACATTGTCAAAATTATCTAAAGGCTCGCCTATGCCCATTAAAACAATATGCGATATGCGTTCGCCTATATCATTTTCTGCCGCGTATATTTCGCCCGCTATTTCGCCCGCAGTAAGGTTGCGCACAAGACCGCCTTGTGTAGATGCGCAAAAACGGCAGCCCATACGGCAGCCAATCTGGGTGGAAACGCATACTGTATTACCGTAATGATAGCGCATTACAACAGTTTCTATACAATTACCGTCCTCTAATGCAAATAAATATTTTAAAGTGCCATCGGAAGATTGCTGTTTGCGCTCTATCTTTAGCTTATCAATGTAATATTCTTGCTCTAACCTTGCAATAAAAGGCTTCGGCATATCCGTCATCTGCGAAAAGCTTTCTACTTTTTTATTGTGCAACCATTTAAAAAGCGTTTTGGCTCTAAATGCGGGCTGCCCCATTTCTTTTACAATATTTTGCAAACTGTCCTCAGTATAGGAAGAAATGCTCACTCTACTCATTTTATCACAATCTTTCAAATGATGCTACAAAAAAACCATCAAGCTTTGAATGAAATGGCGAAAAACTTACAGTATTGTTGGAAATTTGTGCGCCATTCGGTACATTTTCTATTTTACGGGTTATAAAATCTTTATTTTCCGATAAAAAGGCATTTACTATAGCTTCGTTTTCGTCCGGATTAACGGTACATGTTGAATAAACCAATGCTCCGCCTTTTTTTACGTAGCTTGATGCAGTTTGCAATATTTTACTTTGTAATGCTGTTAAAGAGCCTAAATCCTCTAGGTTTTTTTGGCGTATATCCGGCTTTTTAGAAAGTATGCCAAGGCCTGAACAGGGTACATCGCAAAGCACGTAATCCGCGTCGCAAAAGCTTTCGTTGAATACAGCGGCATCATTTTGCACAACCTTTGCGCATTTTACCCCGTTTCTTGTAAGTAATTCGTCTATTAACGTCAAGCGGTTATCCGCTATGTCTGCGGATATTAAATCGCCTTCGTTTTGCATATATTGCGCAAGCGTGGCAGATTTGCCTCCCGGTGCCGCGCAAAGGTCTATTACTTTACAGCCTTGTTTTGGCGATAAAGCGGCACAGGCAAGCTGCGACGCCTCGCCCTCCACATGAAACATACCGTTTCTAAAGGCTTTTGTAGCTGTGATGTCGCCCTTATATTCCACATACAAGCTACCTTTTACCGTGCCGCGTTTTGTATGGATATTTTGCTTATGATATAAAAGCTCCAGTTCCTCTATGGTGGCTACCATGGTGTTTACACGTATGCAAAGCTGCGGCGGCACCAGCGTAGCTGCCAACTGGCAGGCCGCCTCATTTTTATACGCTTTTATAAAGACACCTGCCACAGACTGAGATACACTATAAACAGCACCAAGACGTTCTTCTTCTGTATTAAAGCACAAATCTTCAATATTGGCATTTGCCGCCTTGCGCAGCACAGCATTTACAAGGCCTTGCGCACTGGTTTTGCCAAGTGCCCTTGTAAGCGCAACGCTTTCATTTACTGCGGCAGAACGCGGTACTGTGCTCATGTATTTAGCCTGATATAAGCCGCAACGCAAAATAGCACGCACTTCAGCGTCCATTTTTGTTATGGGCTTTTTTAATAGTGGGTTTAAAAGATAGTCTAAAGTAATCTGTCTTTCAAGGGTACCGTAAAAAAGCGCACTTACAAACGCACGGTCACGCACGTCACCAACAAAACCTTCCAGTACATGGGAAAGTACAATGTTGGCGTATCCACTCTTTTCTTGCTTTACAAGGGCTAAAACCGCTGTTCTTCGTGCGTTATCCATACATTACCTTAAAACGTAAAACGTTTTGTCCTTTAATCGTTATTTCTTCTGCCATATATTAAAACAAGGCGTAAAAGCTGTGCTATTGAAACAAGCAACGCGGCAACATAAGTGAGCGCCGCGGCAGTAAGCACTTTCTTTACTCCGGATTTTTCCACATCGTCAACAACACCCATGCTGTCTAATGTTGCCACTGCACGGTGACTGGCGTTAAATTCCACAGGCAATGTAATTAGCTGAAACACCACCACTGTTGCAAACAGCACAATGCCAACCTTTATTAACGTTACCGAGAAAAACATGCCAAGAATAATAAGCGGCATTGCCAGCTTTGAGCCAAAATTAGTAATTGGAATAATGGCGTTTCTCGCTTTTAGCGGAATATATCCTGTGGCATGCTGCACTGCGTGGCCTGTTTCGTGCGCCGCAACGCCTACGGCTGCTATGCTTTGAGAATTGTACACATTATCGGATAAGCGTACAGTATTTGTTCGTGGATCGTAATGGTCTGTTAAATTGCCGCTGATATGCTCTATGGACACATTTTGCAGCCCGTTCATATCAAGAATACGGCGTGCTGCGCCGGCACCTGTAAGCCCACTGCGCGTGGCTGCGCGAGAAAATTTGTTAAAGGTAGATGATACCTTCATTTGCGCATATGCAGCAATTATGAGCGCGGGTATAACCAGAATAAAATAGTAGTAATCAATGCCGTAAAACATTTGTGTTCCTCCAATATTATAGTAGCGGCAGATAGCTATCGGCTAGTAGGTAAAAAGTTGATTTTTCCATTTAATATCGCAAAGCTGCAAAAATAAAGCTTTGCAAGCCGCCATATTAAATTATACTTTGCATACCAAGACTTGCCTTTAACAAGATGTAAACTTATTGTTAATTGCGCAAAATCCAATTTGATTAAAAGATAGCAATAATGGCTGATGTGGCATTTACACGCAACAGCTTAAAGCCTATCTACTATATATTCTGCCCAATAACAAAGCGTTTACCTGCTGCCCATGCTTCGCCCGACATTGGCTTTGAGCCTTCAGGCACAACCTCTTGCAAGGTTATTTTGCCATGAGTGCAAGATATCGTAAGCGGTTTTAGGCTTACTATTTTACCCTGTATTCCTTTTTCAAGGTCTAAGACGGCAGATTTGACAACCTTAATTTTTTTGCCGTCATGCATAAAATACGCCATTGGCCATGGGTTCATGCCGCGAATAAGATTGTGCAGCTTATCTGCGCTTTCATCAAAGGTAAAAAGCGCCATTTCTTTCGTGATGAGCGGTGCAAGGGTTGCCTTGCTGTTATCCTGCGGTATACGCCGAACATCGCCATTTGCTATTTCGCATATTGCAGATACAAGAGTGCTTGCGCCTTCTTGTGATATTCGTTCAAACAACTCTCCGCTGGTTTCATTTTCGCCTATAATAAGCGGTGAAACCTTGATAATATCGCCCGTATCTACGCCCTCGTTTAAATACATTATAGAAACGCCTGTTTCTTTTTCTCCGTTTATTACAGCCCATTGCACAGGCGCACAGCCGCGATATTTTGGCAAAAGCGAAACATGAAGGTTTATACAGCCGTATTGCGGTATATATAGCACCTCCGGTGGTAAAATACGTCCGTATGCCACCACCACGATAAGCTGTGGCTCAAGGGCTTTGATTTGTGCGTGTATTTCAGCATCTCGCAGATTTTTCGGCTGAAATACAGGTATATTATGTGTAATGGCAACTTGCTTTACAGGCGGTGCTGTCATGATTTGCTTGCGGCCTTGCGGCTTGTCTTCACGCGTAAAAACGCCACAGATGTCGTGCCCTGCGCTTATTAATGTCGAAAGGCTTTCTGCCGCTATTTGCGGTGTACCCATAAATAATATTCTCATAAAGCCTCCGTTATTTTAGCACAAAATTTAATTTACTCATCGCCTTCGTAATCGTCCTCGTCCTCAAGAAAATGGTCGGCAAGCTGCATAATGGTAATACCGTCCAGATGGTTTGTTTCGTGGCAAATGCACCTTGCAAGCATATCCTCTGCCTCTAGTGTAAATGGCTTACCAAAACGGTCGAACGCGCGCACCGTTACTTTTTTAGGACGTACAATTTCGCCGTTATGCCCAGGGAACGATAAGCAGCCTTCATATGCCACTACCTCGCCCTCGCTGCTTATTATTTCAGGGTTTATAAACTCTAAAAACGACAGCTCGTAATCCTCAGGCATCTCCTCGTCTTCGTCCATATTGCGCTCGTCTACGCTGATAAACACTCTGCGCAAAATGCCTACCTGCGGTGCCGCAAGGCCATAGCCCTGTGCATCATTCAGGGTTTCGCGCATATCGTCTATAAGCTGCCACAGCCTTTCGTCAAAGGCCGTAACAGGGCGGCATACTTTATTCAAAACCGAGTCGCCCTCTTGAACTATCATTCTTAACGCCATAAATACATATCTCCTTTAATAATTTATATTTTAAACACAATTTCGAAATAGGTAAAAAATTTCAAAATTGCAGTGGCAC
>JAVWZM010000054.1:0-15307 GCA_036661035.1 Oscillospiraceae bacterium | reverse complement strand
GCAGAGTGAGCAAAATGCAATTACATTGCAAAAACCCTACGGAGTGGGGAGAATACGGCAAGATTGCAATATACCGCAGAGATTGCAAAATGCAGCCAAGCTGCAAAAACCCTACGGGCTAATCTTGACGTTCGCAGCGCGATTACGCATACCTTTTGCTCTCCGCTAAAGCTACAATCGAAAACATGGTACAAAAACAGCAAGGCATCGTTAAGACGCCCTGCTGTAAATCCGCTTATTTGGGTTTTATACTAAATGCTATGGTACAAGGCGCATAAAGCCCATATTTCTTGCAAATTTGTTGTTTCACAATCGTTTTATTTGAAAAATATTTTTTTGATTAATCTTTACTCTGCCTTCAAAAACCATTATCCGCATTTTGAAAATCCGCAGGAACGGCAGATTACACAGCCGCCCTCGTGTTCTACGCCGGCACCACATTCGGGGCACACATGTATATCGGCTGCCACCGCGCTTACACGCTGCTGCGTTGGCGCGTTTACTTGCGGCGAAGGCAATTTTTTTGTTTTAGGCTCCGGCGATAATGCCGCGTCGCTTGCGCCGCCGTTGTCTTTGATGAATTTATCCACCTTGGCAATTACCTTGGCTATTGCGTCGGGGCAAGAGGTGCAGCTCATGCCGCTTTGGCGTATTGTGGAAGGGCAGCGTATGCCCTTTAACTGGTCGTATATTTCTTCCACCGTAATGCCGCTGCGCAAGGCAACGCTTACAAGGCGCGCTGTTGCCTCGCTTTGGCTTGGGCAGCCGCCTGCCTTGCCTGTGCTTGTAAACACCTCGCAAATGCCATGCTCGTCGTAATTTACCGTAATGTATAAATTGCCACAGCCTATTTTTACACGCTCTGTAAAACCTTGGGTTATTTCCGGCCGTGGACGCGGCGCAATTTCGGGATATATTTCCGGCACAGGCTGTGCTTCGCCCTTTTTAACAGAGCCTATATTCAGCACTTGGCTGTCGCGGCTGCCGTCGCGATAAATAGTAACGCCCTTACAGCCCAGCTTATATGCCAACAAATACACCTTTGCAACGTCCTCTTTTGTGGCAGAGGACGTAAAGTTGACTGTTTTAGACACAGCGTTATCGGTGTGGTGCTGAAACGCCGCTTGCATTCTGGTATGGAATATAGGTGTAACGTCGTGTGCGCACACAAATACACGGCGAATACTTTCGGGTATTTCGCTGATATGCGCTATTGTGCCCTCTTTGGCTATTTTGTGCATCAGCTCGTCGCTGTATATGCCGCAGGTCATTAGCTTGTCCCTCAGCACAGGGTTTACCTCTATCATTTCTGTGCCGTCCATGATATTGCGCACATAAACATAGGCAAATACAGGCTCTACGCCTGAGGAGCAGCCGCCTATCATAGAAAGCGTGCCTGTGGGCGCAATGGTGGTAACTGTGGCGTTGCGCAAGGGCGCGCCGTCTTTATATGTGCTTTCGCCAAACAGCGGAAAGGAGCCGCGTTTAAGCGCAAGCTCGCGGCTTGCCTCGTGGCCTTGAGTGTTTATAAACGCCATCAGCTTTTCGGCAAGCTCCACACCCTCGTCTGAGCAATATGGTATATCAAGATACAAAAGCATATCCGCAAAGCCCATTACGCCAAGGCCTATTTTGCGTGACGAACGAGTAACCTGCGAAATCATATCCAGCGGATAATTGTTTACATCTATTACATTATCAAGAAAATGCACAGCAGTTTCCACTGTTTTTTGCAAAAGATTATAATCTATCTCCCAGCCGTTTTCGGTTTGCTTTAGCACACGCACAAGGTTGATACTGCCAAGATTGCAGCTTTCGTAAGGCAAAAGCGGCTGCTCTCCGCATGGGTTTGTAGACTCTATCTCGCCTTGTGTGGGGATAACATTATCTCTGTTTAGGCGGTCTAAAAATATAATGCCAGGCTCGCCATTATGCCACGCGGCATCTACTATTTCGTCGAAAAGTTCCTTTGCGTTCAGGTGCGATACTACGGCTTTGCTTTTGGGATCTATCAAATCGTAATCGCGGTTTTCCTGCACTGCCTCCATAAAGGCTTCTGTAATGCCAACGGAAATATTAAAATTTGTTATATCGGTATTAACCTTTTTGCAATTGATAAAATCTAAAATATCCGGGTGGTCAACGCGCAAAATGCCCATATTGGCACCGCGGCGCGTGCCGCCCTGCTTTACAGCCTCGGTTGCCATGTTAAACACGCGCATAAAGCTAACGGGGCCGCTGGCAACGCCGCCTGTGGAATTTACAGGGGCACCGTTTTGCCGCAGACGCGAAAAAGAAAAGCCCGTGCCTCCGCCGCTTTTATGGATAAGGGCGGCATTTTTAACGGTTTCAAATATGGCGTCCATGCTGTCCTCAATAGGTAGCACAAAGCACGCAGAAAGTTGCCCTAATGGGCGGCCTGCGTTCATTAACGTGGGCGAGTTTGGCAAAAAGCGCAAATCGGTCATTATTTCATAAAATTCGTCTGCTGTTTTTTGCACGTCCGCATGCTCGTCATAACGCGCGTCTGCCGCCGCAATGTGCGTGGAAACGCGCCTGAACATGCCCTCTATATCTTCTTTATTAACGCCGTTTGCATCTTTTGAAAGGTATCTTTTTTCCAATACCTTTATCGCATTTTTACCGATATCGCTTATCATGCCATGCCCCCGCTTTCAGTTTTAAACAATAGTTTGCAGGCTTTCGCCTACAGCATATTATTTATGATACCACTATATGTTGTATGTAGCAAGAGGCATAACGCATAAATATAGTAAATAAATATGTTGAAATTGATGTTATTTTTTTGCGGAGTTCTCTTTTATTTCGGGTAAATTAAACCCCTCGCCGAATACCTCGCTTGCCTCGGTAATCATCACAAAGGCTGTGGGATCCACAGAATGTGCGGCGTTGCGCACCTTTATTATTTCAGATTTAGAGCAAGCGCACAAAAGCAAATGCCTTTCCGTGCCCGAATATGGGCCAATGGCGCGCACCAGCGTGGAGCCGCGCTCGGTTTCCTCGCTGATGCGAGTGGCGGTGGTCATGCCGTCGGTGGTGATGATGATAGCCAGCTTGCCGCTGCCTGCACCGTACATGATATTATCTATGATTGCCGAGGTGGTAAAGGTGGAGATTGCCCCGTATAAAAGCGCGTCGATATTGCGGAACACAAGGCCGCCCAAAGCGATGATAACCACGTCTGTAACAAGGGTAATTTGCCCTATAGATAGGTGCGGAACAAGCTTTTTTATGGATATAATCAAAAAATCCGCGCCGCCTGTAGACGAGCCCCGCATATAGATAATGGCAAGCCCCGCCCCCACAAACACGCCCGAAAAAATCGCTGCCAAAAAGCTGTCGCCCTTATACACAGGGAAAAGCGGAAAAACCACATCTAAAAATAAAGTGGAAATAAGCATGGTGCGCAAGGATTTTATGAAAAACTTTTTACCCAAAAGCTTAAAGCTGATAATCACAATTGGGATATTAAGCAGTAGCGACATGGTGCCGATGGGGACATTATATAAATGGTTAAATATTAAGGCAAGGCCTGAAACGCCCCCCGGTGCAAAATTGCCCGATTTGGCAAAGACGTAAATGCCAATGGCAAATAAAATACTGCCAACTATATCATAGGCTGTATCAATTGCAAAGTTTTTAATGTCATTCATGGTAGGTTTTTTCATATATATACTCCCCGTTACGCGTAATGAATTAATTATACATTATAATAAAGCCCATGTAAAATATTTTGCCCTATTAAAATTAAAAAACACATATATTAGTAATACCATTAAACGTATAATTACGCCATTTGCGTTATTTTTGTAACTAATGACATATTTTTGCGTTAATGTCTATGCGAAACGGCAATTATATCCATTGTAATTTTAGTGCATAAGAGATAAAATGATAATAATTATTCTTTATCAACAGATATGGAGGCTTATATGCAAATTGGCATGGACATTGGCTCTACCACTATTAAATGCGTGGCGCTATCCGAGGACGGCGTCATATTATATAAAACCTACGAAAGGCATTTTTCTCATATTGTAGAAAAAGCTATCGAGCTTTGCCTGCGCATAGACGAAGAAGTGGCACATGGCGAGGATGTTTGCTTTTCCATAAGCGGCTCTGCCGGCATGGGGCTTGCAGACAGCTGCAAGGTGCCTTTTGTGCAAGAGGTATATGCCACGCGCATTGCCGCCAAAAAATGCACGCCTGACGCAGACGTAATAATAGAGCTTGGCGGCGAGGACGCAAAGATTTTGTTTTTAACCCACGGCACAGAGGTGCGCATGAACGGCAGCTGCGCCGGCGGCACAGGCGCATTTATCGACCAAATGGCAACCTTGCTTAAAATGACACCTGACGAAATGGACGCTGCCGCCGCCACTTGCAAAAAGCGATACACTATCGCCAGCCGCTGTGGTGTGTTTGCCAAAAGCGACATTCAACCCCTTATTAACCAAGGCGCGCGCATTGGCGACGTTACCGCAAGCATCTTCGGCGCGGTTGTGAACCAAACTATCGCAGGGCTTGCCCAAGGCAGACCGATAGAAGGCAACATTATATATCTTGGCGGCCCCCTTACCTTCTTGCCGCAGCTGCGCAAAAGCTTTGATAAATCCCTTAAATTAGACGGCGTTTGCCCCGAAAACAGCCTTTATTTTGTTGCCATGGGCGCGGCACTTTACGCCACCGAGCATTTTTGCCTTGGCGATATAGCCGCTTTACTTAAAAGCTACAGCAGCACCGCCACCTACGCCGCAGATCCTCCGCTTTTTGAAAACCAAGAGGCATATAATGCCTTTGCCGCGCGCCACGCAAAGGCGAGTGTGCCACATGGCGAGCTTAAAGGATATAAAGGCAGGGTACATATTGGCATAGACGCAGGCAGCACCACTGTAAAATCCGCCGTTATCAGCGAGGACGATACCTTGCTCTATCAAAGCTATCAGCCAAATAGCGGCAACCCTATCCCCCTTATTCGCGGCCTGCTTTTGGACATATACAATGTAAACCCCAATGTTGACATTGCCAGCGTTACCGCCACAGGATATGGCGAGGATATTGTAAAATCCGCCTTTGGCGTGGATTTTGGCGTGGTGGAAACTGTAGCGCATTTTACAGCGGCAAAGCATTTTATGCCGAATGTGGATTTTGTAATAGATATCGGCGGGCAGGATATGAAATGCTTTAAGATAGAAAACGGTGCTATTTCCAATATATTTTTAAACGAGGCATGCTCCTCAGGCTGTGGCAGCTTTTTGCAGACCTTTGCCGAGGCGCTTGGATATACAAGCGAGAGCTTTGCAAAGCTTGCACTTTTTGCGGATAAGCCTGTAGATTTAGGCAGCCGATGCACTGTGTTTATGAACTCCAGTGTTAAGCAAGCGCAAAAAGATGGCGCGTCCGTGGAAAATATATCAGCAGGGCTTGCAATAAGCGTGGTTAAAAACGCATTATACAAGGTTATTCGCGCGTCGGGCCCTGAGGAGCTTGGGCGCAATGTTGTGGTACAGGGCGGCACATTTTACAACGAGGCTGTACTGCGCGCCTTTGAGCGCGAGATGCGCACAGAGGTAATTCGCCCCGAAATAGCGGGGCTTATGGGTGCTTTTGGCGCGGCACTTTACGGCAAAGGCAAAACAAAAGGCAAAAGCACGCTTTTATCAAAGGCGGAGCTTGAGGCTTTTACACAGGTAGTTACAAATGTATCCTGCGGCCTTTGCGGAAACAATTGCAATTTATGCGTGAACAAATTTTCCAACGGACAAAAATACATAAGTGGCAACAGATGCGACCGCCCCATTACCAAGCGCGACAAGGCGGGCGGGCTTAATTTATACGAATACAAAATGGCGCAATTGGCAGAGTATAAGGCGCACGGCGGTGCGCGCGGCACTATTGGCATACCCATGGGGCTGAATATGCTGGAGCTTTTGCCGTTTTGGCATACGTTTTTTACAAAGCTTGGCTTTGGCGTTGTAACAAGCGGCACTTCCTCGCGCAAAATATATCTGCAAGGGCAGGCGAGTATTCCGTCGGACACCGTATGCTATCCTGCTAAATTATTACACGGACATATTAAAGAGCTTTCTAAAATGGCAGTAAACGCCATTTTTTACCCATGTATGAGCTATAATGTAGACGAAGGCCTTGGCGACAACCATTACAACTGCCCTGTTGTGGCATATTATCCCGAAGTGTTAAAGGCAAACTGCCGAGAGCTTGACGACATTAAATTTATATACGATTACATAGGGCTGCACAGGCGAAAAGATTTCCCCGTTAAAATGACGGCAATCCTTTCAAAATATTTTAGCGGCATCACAAAGCGCGAAGTAACCGCTGCATCTGATGCCGCCTATGCCGAATACGAGCAATATCTATGCCGTATTCGCCAAAAAGGCGCAGAAATTATCACAAAAGCGCGCAGCGAGCATCGCCAGATTATCGTTTTGGCAGGCAGACCTTATCACGCAGATGGCGAGATAAACCACGGCATAGACACGCTTATCGCCTCTTACGGTGCGGCGGTTATCAGCGAGGACGCCATATCCCACCTTGTAAGCAAATTCCCCACCTCGGTGCTTAACCAGTGGACATATCATTCGCGCCTTTACGCCGCCGCAAAATACATTGCGGATAAGCCCGACATGAACCTTGTACAGCTTGTAAGCTTTGGCTGCGGTGTAGACGCTATCACAAGCGACGAGGTGCGAGAGATACTTACAAAAGAGGGCAAGCTTTACACCCAGCTTAAAATAGATGAAATTGCAAACCTTGGCGCCGCCAAGATACGTTTGCGCAGCCTTTTTGCCGCTATAGGGCAAGAATAGGAGTTGATTTTATGCAAGAATACATTTATCCTAAATTTACAGCCGAAATGAAAAACACCCACACTATTTTAATCCCCACCATGGCACCTATACATTTTACAATGATGAAAGGCGCACTTGAATGTGAGGGTTATCATGTAAAGCTTTTAACCGAGGGCGGCAGCGAGGTGGCACAAGAGGGGCTTAAATATGTACATAACGACACCTGCTATCCCGCTTTGCTTGTAATAGGCCAGTTTATTTCCGCCCTTAAAAGCGGCAAGTACGACGTGGACCACATTGCGCTTTTGCTTACACAAACAGGCGGCGGCTGCCGTGCGTCCAACTATATTCATCTTCTGCGCAAGGCTCTTGTAAAGGCAGGCTTTCCTCAAGTGCCTGTTGCAAGCCTTAATTTTTCCGGCCTTGAGCGCGACAGCGGATTTAAGCTGTCCCTATCGCTTTTGCGCAAATTTTTATCCTCGGTATATTATGGCGACGAGCTGATGTGCCTTTCAAACCAGCTGCGCCCATACGAAGATAATAGCGGCAGTGTAAACGCTCTTGTAGATAAATGGACGGCGAAAATCACAGGGCAATTTTATCAAAAGCGCGGCGTAAGCCTTGCCGATATGAAAGAGAATTTTACTGCAATTGCAGACGATTTTGCGCTTTTGCCTATTACCAAAACCCCTAAGGTTAAGGTGGGCATAGTCGGCGAAATATACGTAAAATATTCTCCTCTTGGCAACAACCGCCTTGAAAGCTTTTTACAGACGGAAAATTGCGAGGTGAACATGCCGGGGCTGCTTGGCTTTTTACAATATTGCATATTCAACTCCGCTAAGGATATTAAGCTATACGGCGGCTCCCGCGTAACAAAAGCTGTGATGAACACCGCATTGCGCTTTACCACTAAGCGCGAGCAAGCCATGCTGGACGCCTTGCACCGCCATGCACAATTTCACGCACCTGCCGTGTTTACAGTGATGAGCAAAATGGCAGACGGCATAATCGGGCATGGGGCAAAAATGGGTGAGGGCTGGCTTTTAACCGCCGAAATGATGGAGCTTGTTTCAAGCGGCTTTGAAAATATCGTCTGCGCACAGCCCTTCGGCTGCCTGCCAAACCATATTTGCGGCAAGGGCATGGTAAGCAAAATACGCACCATTTACCCGTCGGCAAACATTACCCCTATAGATTACGATCCGGGCGCAACTAAGGTAAACCAAGAAAACCGCATAAAGCTAATGCTTGCAGTGGCACGCGAACGCCTAGACGAGCAAAACACGCCCGCAAGCGGAAGCTCCGATTTAAAGCTACCCTCTGCTGTTGACGTGCATGTGCCATCGCTTCTGCCTGCTTACGCCAATATTTAAGGCATATTTGTAATATTCTTGCATAATAATACTTATTGTAATAGGAATATATATAACAAATAAAAGTTTACATTTTATTTTTAATATAGTCTTGACATTCGCAATGAAAAAAGATATAAAATGTATAGGCATAAAAGTTATCGCAATGCATTGCTTTTAAAAATAGCCTTTTATCCATTGGCAAATAATATCTGAAGCATTTGAAAGGCTTCACACCAACAGGAGGAATATATATGATTTTTGACCGCATTCGCGAAATAATCTGTGAACAACTGGAGCTTGATGAAGAGCGCGTTACCATGAACTCTGACATTATCAACGATTTCGAGGCAGACAGCCTTGATATTGTAGATTTAATCATGTCCCTTGAGGACGAGTTTGGCCTTGAAGTGCCGGACGAAGAAGTGGAAAACTTCCGCATAGTCGGCGACATTGTACATTATGTTGAAGAAAATTCGTAAGATTTTGCTTTAAACTAAATTTAAGCCGCAAAACGGCTGTTAATGCAAACGCCTCCTTATAACATGGGAGGCGTTCTTTTTAGAAGGGGGATTTTATCATGAACAACAAAAAGCTTGTGGAGGCTATCACTCCTATCAACGAGGATTTTACTCAGTGGTACACCGATATCTGCCTTAAAGCGGAGCTGGTGGATTACGGTGCGGTTAAAGGCTGCATGATATTGCGCCCATACGGCTATGCCATATGGGAAAACATTACGCATATTATGGACGGCATGTTTAAAGAAACAGGGCACGAAAATGTGGCGATGCCTTTGTTTATACCCGAAAGCCTTTTGCAAAAAGAAAAAGACCATGTAGAGGGCTTTGCGCCCGAGGTAGCGTGGGTAACCATTGGCGGCGGCGAGGAGCTGGAGGAGCGCATGTGTGTGCGCCCCACAAGCGAAACCTTGTTTTGCGACCATTTTGCCCATGTGCTGCACTCGTGGCGCGACTTGCCAATGCTGTACAACCAATGGTGCAGCGTGGTGCGCTGGGAGAAAACAACACGTCCGTTTTTGCGCAGCCGCGAATTTTGGTGGCAAGAGGGGCATACCATTCACGAAACTCGCGAGGAGGCAATTGCCGAAACAGAGCAGCAGCTTAATGCATACGCCGATTTTTGCGAGAACTATCTAAAAATCCCTGTAATTAAAGGGCGTAAAACCGATAAAGAAAAATTTGCAGGCGCAGAGGCAACATATACTATAGAGGCTATGATGCACGACGGCAAGGCATTACAAAGTGCCACAAGCCATTTCTTCGGCGACGGCTTTTCCCGCGCCTTTGACGTTACCTTTACAGGGCGCGACAACACCTTGCAATACCCACACCAAACAAGCTGGGGCATTTCCACACGCATAGTCGGTGCCATTATTATGACGCATGGCGACGACGAGGGACTTATTTTGCCACCTGCCATTGCGCCTATCCAAGTGGTGATTATCCCCGTTGCCTCCCATAAACCCGGTGTGCTTGAGAAAGCCGCCGAGCTTAAAACTCGCCTTAAAAAATTTGTGCGCGTTAAACTGGACGACAGCGACAACAGCCCCGGTTGGAAATTTAGCCAATGGGAAATGAAGGGCGTACCCCTTCGCCTTGAAATAGGCCCGAAGGATATCGAGCAAAACCAATGTGTGCTTGTAAGGCGCGACACCCGCGAAAAAACCTTTGTCGCTCTGGACGAGCTTGAAACTAAAATACCCGAGCTTTTAAACGCGCTTGCAGATAATATTTACAAAACCGCCCTTGAAAACCGCGAACGCCGCACAGTATCTTGTACCGATATGGAGCAAGTGCTTGCCGCCGCAAGCGGCGACAACTGCTTTATCAAAGCCATGTGGTGCGGCGATGATGCCTGCGAGCAAGCCATGAAAGACAAGGCAGGGCTTTCCAGCCGCTGCATGCCTTTTGAGCAAGAGCAAATAAGCGAGGTTTGCCCCGTTTGCGGCAAGCCTGCCAAAAGCATGGTTGTATGGGGCAAAGCATATTAATTCTGCCAATACCGATTTGCATGTGCTTTGTGCATTAAGATTTATTTTTTAAACTCATGCGCTTTGCTTATGTATTGATGCTTGTACCATTGGCTAACACATTCGCCTTGGTACCCTTCGCGTTATTCATTTCGTATATCTAAATATCACCTATGCCGCAGATGAAACATCTGCGGCATATTTTTATGGACAGATTTTTCTTTTCATATGCGCATTGCGCGGCATAATGCAGCTTTGCCACATGGGATATATAGCAGCTTGCCTTGGCATGTATAACTTTTAAACAAAGTACAAGTTGCTGTATATTCCCTCGCGTGGCGATTATATGTGCCGACCAAAGGTCGATTCGCAATAGCGATGTGTGCGCGCATTGCTATATATGTTGGTTTGCCCATACACCGCTATTTTTTGCTTATCGCCTATTATTTTAGCGCATTGCATATGCTTTTTCCGCATTGCCACGTAGTATTTCGCACCATAGTATTATAATGCGACAGATAGCTACTTTTATTTTTCTTATTATTACAAATACCGCATTATATGCTATTTTATACATATCGTATAGCATTTTTACGTCATACGATGCGGAAACATGGCGCAGTAAGTAATATTATGCGCCTTTGATATCGTTAATTTGTATGATACTATAGGCAAATTATCCCACGCTGCAAAACTGTCATTTTTACAATATATTGAATTATCGTTATATTTTTGTGCTACTTAACAGTCGTTATATTTATTTTAGGATATCAATAGATAGCTTTTGCGATTTTTCGGTAGTATTGTGGCTATCGTTCAATCGCCTAAGGCACAAAAAAATCCCGAAATTAATTCGATACAATAATATCGGTTAATTTCGGGAATATGCGTTAGATATGATAGATTCTTTACAATGTATTATCTTTCAAACTTCATTGCAAGGTTCGTGTTCCACACGCCGCCCTTTGGCAAGGTAACAGTATACGGCTTTTCTGTCCAGTCGCCTGATGCGTCAGCCGGATCCGGCAAGCCATGCCAAGGCTCTATGCACACAAATTCCAGCTTGCCGCTATTAGACCAAAGCAGTACGAATGGAAAGCCCTCTACATTCATCTCTATTTTTCTGCCTGTGCTTTTTTCCACAAGTGCCATGGTTTTGGCAGTAAGATTTTTCATGCAAATGCTGTCGTTTGCAAACAAGGTATCTGTAAGAGGGATAACATCTTTGTTTTCAAACAAAACGCTTTCCTTGCCTGTTACAAGGCCGCCTGCACCTGTATCTATCACAATAGGCGTTTGCGGAGTGTCGAAACGGATTTCGTAATCCTCGGTTACATGCTCGCAATCAAAGGGGCACATAAATCCGGGGTGATACCCAAGTGCAAAGGGCATATCCCAATCGCCCTCATTTTCCACCTGAACATCATGGTGCAATGTTTCGCCATCTAAAATAAATGTAGTGGTTAGGCGAAATACAAAGGGAAACTTTTCCATGGTAATGGCGTTTGCCGCAAGGGTAAAGGTAAGGCTGTTTTCGGTTGTTTCGGTAAGAGTATGCTCCAAATCGCGCGCAAAGCCATGGCCTTCGCCGGTATATTCAGTGCCCTTATATGTAAAATGTCCGTCACGTAGCTTTCCGCACCACGGAAAAAGCACAGGCGCGTGGCGGTTCCACTTGCCCTCGCGTGCGTCCCACAGCATTTCTTCCCCTGTAGCTTTTTTGCGCAGGCTTACAGGCTCTGCACCCAAAGTGCTGACGGTAAGCGCTAAAAAATTATTTTCAAGGATAATGTCCATAATGTCCTCCTATAGTGTGTACTTTATAACAGTATACTCATTATATTACAAATCTAATCAAAAAGAAAGTGATTGTGCATGTATCATGCATGATTAATTTTGAATAAGGTGTCTACACAAGCCTTTTTATTAATATATAAGGAGATAATGTTATGACTGATAATAAACCAAAAGCCCCATGCCGCTGCGGCTGCTGCCCTTGCCCTGTGCCTCCTTGCCCCCCTCGTCCTCGCCCTAGCGCAATTGGCTATCTGCGTGTACGCAGCTTTACCGCCTCCGACAGCCTGCCCGTGGCAGATGTGATAGTTAATGTATTTAGAACAGACATTGTAAACACCGCCTTCAACGCGCGCTTTATCACAGGCGCAGACGGGCTTTCTGACGATATTCCGTTAAAATGCCCCTTGCGTGCATATTCTCTGGACGAAAACAACACCACGGTTTTGCCTTATGCCGTTTATACCCTTGTTGCCTCTTGCCCCGGCTACGGAGATTTAAGCGTAGAGGGCGTACAGGTTTTTGCAGATACCATTGCCATGGCGGAGCTTGCCATGATACCCCTTGAGGGCGAGCGCGGCACCCTTGGCGACAGCGATTTTTTGGTGCCTGAACATTCTCTTTTTGCAGGCGACGGCGGCAGTGGGCAAGCACCTATTGAGGTAGCCCCCTTGCCAAGAGTGCTGCCAAGCGTAATTATCCCCGACAAAATCACCGTGCATTTAGGCAAGCCCTCCGCAAGCGCACGGAATGTTACAGTATCCTTTCGAGATTATATTAAAAACGTAGCCTCCAGCGAAGTATATCCCACCTGGGTAGGCTCAACCAAACCCACATGTGTTTTTGTTAATAATTCGTCGATATACCGTTAATTATTGGCGTGCTTCTGAAACTCGTTTTTGGTGAGTTTTGGCTGGAAATTAATCAAAATTTCCATGCAATTTCAATGCTTCTGCATGCCGTTTCCGGGTTCACGGGGAACACCGTTATTTTATCCACTAGTAGGCAAACAAGTTCACGCGTGAGCGTTTTTACTTGTGCAATCTCTGCGAGGCGTTGCTCCATTTGCTTGCGAAGCTGTGCTGTATTTTCATCTGCACAGCCACCAATCTCCTGTTCTGCTTGCCGAATTCTCCGTTCAAACTGCTCAACTTCTTGCAAATACGCTTCGTTGAGCCGGATAAATTGTGCAGTGCCAAGCAACCCGCTGCTTTTATCCAAGTACAATTCCTGCATTGCTTTTCTGCGCCGCTGCACTTCAGCTTGCAGACGGTTCATTTCCTCCTGCTTTGCCTTTATTTTGCTTGCAGCCTGCGTTTCCAACAATGAGGTCTCCACCTGACTTGGCTCAAAATATTCTGCGGCATAAGTGCGGATGCGTTCCAGCAAAAGGCTTTCAATTTGATGAATTGGAAGATAATCCTGCCCTGCACAGCGGCTTTTGTCACGCTGTGAGGTTCGACATCTGTAATATCTTCTCTGCGAGCTTTTCCCCGTCTGCGATTTCCCGGCGCCTGTTTGTTCCATCGGCGTACCGCACAGCCCGCAAAACACCTTTCCGGCAAAGGGATTAACTTCACCTGTTTTACTGCCGCGTGCTTTTTGCCCGAGCATTTTCTGAACGCGGTCAAAGGTGTCGGGTTCAATAATTGCTTCATGTGTGTTTGGCACAACTATCCATTGCTCTCTTGGAATCCATACGGTCTTTTTAGATTTATAGCTTACCTTTTTGTGCCGTCCCTGCTCTAAATCTCCGGCGTAGGTACGGGTTGTCAGCATACGGTAAACCGTAGCCTTTCCCCAAATATCACCGTTATGGAACGCGGCTGCCTTTTTATAGTTCAGTCCCTTGTCTTGCTTGTATTTTGTGGGAGAAGGAATTTGTTCCTCGTTTAAAATACGGGCTATTTTGGTGGTGCCGTTCCCACCGAGATACAGCGCAAAGATACGCTTTACAATTTCAGCCGCTTCAGAGTCTATCACAAGACGATTTTTGTCCTGTGGGTCTTTTTCATAGCCGTAAAGTGCAAAGGTGGCTATGTATTTTCCCTCTTTTCGCTTGTGGTCAAGCACAGAGCGCACATTGTTTGACAAATCCTCTAAGTACCATTCGTTGATTAAGCCGTTGATTTGGCGGCTTTTTTTATTCGCTACATCATTTGTGTCCACGTTGTCCACCACGGCAATAAAGCGGATGCCCCACTCGATAAAGCTACCGTGCAGATATTTTTCCACAAGCTCCATATCGCGCGTAAAGCGCGCTTGTGTTTTCACCAAAATGATGTCAAATTTGCGCTGCTCCGCTGCTTGCAGCATACTGCAAAAGTCGGGGCGGGAGCGGTCAACGCCGGAATAGTCTTCGTCGCAGTAGATGTTATAAATGTCAAAACCTTTTTCAACCGCATATTTCACAAGCATGGATTTTTGATTTTGTATACTTTCGGATTCCTTTTCGTGATCATCGTCTTCCTTGCTCAAACGGCAATAAATTGCAGCTTTCATGCGTCACCTTCCTTTACGCTGCAATCGCTCAATCACAACATACCCTAATTACGGGCGTATGTCTACCATTATTTCAGCGTTTGCATTATTTGCTTTTGTGCCGAGGCCAAATACGTTTCCATCAGCTTTTGAAAGGTAATTTTGCGCTCATCAGCAGTTTTTGCTTCAAAGTTTTCTTTTAAAATGTAAATAGTTGTTTGCACACTGTCAGCCTCCTGTATGAAATTTGTTTTTTCTTCTTATTTCATCCTATGCGGTAAAAAAACAAAACAGACGCGAAATTACGTCAGTTTTCGTCGTTGATGTTTAACAATTTGCGTTTAAATCCATAAGCTTTTTTAGTTATCTAAATTAAAACCCAAAAAATGTTTAAAACTTCATTATTAAAAACTTTAAACATTCGTTTTCTTATAAAATGAGTAGTATAAATTACACTATTAGAAAGCAGGGAAAGCATGAAAATACACTTTTGCGATAACAAGAAAAACATCATAGGCGCGCGTGTGCGTGATTTGCGTAAAAGCCGAAACTGGACGCAAAAAGATTTAGCTGCAAAACTAGAGGTAACAGGCCTTAAAACAAGCGAAGTTACGATTCTTCGTATCGAAAAAGACGAAAGATTGGTAACGGATTTTGAGGTTGTAAAATTAGCTGAAATATTTGGCATTAGCACAGACGAGTTACTGCTAGGTAAAAAATCGAAATAAATTCTTTTATAGCAACTTGACATATCATTGTCTTTGTAAACAACCTTTTGTCAAGTTGCATACAGCAAAGACGAGGTTTGAGTAGGACAATCAAAAGTAAAATTGCTGTATCGCAACTTGACT
>JAVWZM010000053.1:0-15522 GCA_036661035.1 Oscillospiraceae bacterium | reverse complement strand
CTCAAAGCCCCGTCTTTGCTGTATGCGGCTTGACAAAAGGCTCGAGTACAAAGACAATAATAAGCAGAGTTGCGATAACAAAGCTTAGGGCAAAACATTTTGCCGCTTGCATAAAAATGGAGGAAATGAAATGAAAGACGAAACCTTATGTCTGCACGCAGGATATACACCTGCAAATGGCGCTCCGCGTGTGATGCCTATAGTGCAAAGCACCACCTATGTATTTGATTCCACCGAGCATATCGGCGAATTATTCGACATGCCTACGGCACATATGTACAGCCGTTTTTCTAACCCCACCGTTGAAGTGGTGGAAAAAAAGCTTGCGGCGCTAGAGGGCGGCGTTGGCGCAATGTGTACCTCCTCAGGGCAGGCGGCGTCTTTGTTTTCCCTTTTAAACCTGTGCAAATGCGGCGACAGCTTTATCTCCACGCCCACAATATACGGCGGTTCTGTAAACCTGTTTGCCGTCACCATGAAACGCTTTGGTATTGAGTGTATTTTTGTGGACGCAGAGGCAAGCGAGGAAGAATTTGCAAAGGCGTTTAAGCCGAATACCAAGGCGGTTTTTGCCGAAACCTTGGCAAACCCGGCTCTTGCGGTGGTGGATATAGAAAAGCTTGCAAACATTGCCCACAGCCACAATGTGCCCTTAATTATCGACAACACCTTTGCCACGCCTATTTTGTGTAAGCCCATAGAATACGGTGCGGATATTGTGGTACATTCCACCTCTAAATATATGGACGGCCACGCCTTGCAAATAGGCGGCGTAATAATAGATGGCGGCACATTTAACTGGGAAAACGGCAATTTCCCCGAGTTTTGCCAGCCGGACGACTCCTACCACGGCGTTGTTTACACAAAAGCCTTTGGAAATATGGCATATATCATTAAGGCAAGAATGCAGCTAATGCGCGATTTTGGCTCGTACCCTGCGGCAAATTCCGCGTTTCTTCTGAATATCGGCCTTGAAACCTTGCCTGTTCGCATGCACCAATACTGCGAAAACGCAATGAAAGTGGCTAATTATTTTAAAAACTGCGACGCTATCGAGGAAGTGAGTTATCCGGGCTTACCCGGCGATAAATACTACGAGCGCGCGCAAAAATATCTTAAAAACGGCGCAAGCGGCGTAATATCCATTGTGATTAAAGGCGGCAAAGAGGCAGCGGTTAAATTTATGGACGGGCTAAAGCTTGCCTCAAACGAAGTGCATGTGGCGGATATCCGCACCTGTGTTTTGCACCCTGCCAGTGCCACCCACCGTCAGCTTACAGACGAGCAGCTTATTGCCGCAGGCATTAACCCCGGCATGATACGGTTTTCTGTGGGGCTTGAAAATGTAGAGGACATTATCGGCGATATCGAGCAAAGCCTTAACGCCATGAAATAACCAGATTTTGCAAAATATATTTTTATCACCATAGCAATTTAACGCCATAAAGCTACACTTTATAGCGTTAAATTGCTGTGCGCGGTTTAATTTAGGGATTTCAGCTTTTTACAACTAATTAAATCGGGATAAATTCAAACAAAGGAAAACGATATGAAAACCATTTCTCTTTTAATAAAGCCTGCGTCGTCCCTATGCAATTTGCGGTGCAAATATTGCTTTTATGCAGATGTAAGCAATTTGCGCAGTATAAAATCCTTCGGCATTATGCAAGAAAATACCGTTTTGGCAATGCTTTCTAATGTTTTTAGCGAGTTTGGCGAGGGCGACACGGTAAATTTTGCTTTTCAGGGCGGCGAGCCGACAATGGCAGGGCTTGACTTTTTTAAAAGCTTTATCGCCCTTGCAAACGAGAAAAAAGGCGGCGCAAAAGTAAATTATTCCTTGCAGACAAACGGCATTTTGCTAGATGACGAATGGTGCGAGTTTTTAACGCAGCACAATTTCTTGGTGGGGCTTTCCCTTGACGGCGCAGTGGAAATGAACGACGAAAACCGTGTGGACGAAATGGGCAAGGGCACGTATAAACGCATTATGGCGGCAAAAGCCTTTTTGGATAACCATAAGACAGAATACAATATTCTATTTGTCCTTACAAAAAGCCACGCGCGCTACGCAAAAAAGGTGTGGAATTTCCTTTTGCAAAATGATGTGCATTACGTGCAGTTTATCCCCTGCCTCGAAATGCTGAATACGGGAGAGGCGTCGCCAAACGCCCTTACCCCCGAGCGTTTTGCCGCTTTTTACACAGAGCTTTTCATATTATGGGAGCAAGAGCTTGCCAAGGGGCATTACGTAAGCGTGAAGTTTTTCGACGATTTATTTAATCTTTTAACAAAGGGGCAGATAACCGCCTGCGGCTTTACGGGCTTTTGCCAACCGCAATTTGTAATAGAGGCAGACGGCGGCGTGTACCCTTGCGATTTTTACGTACTGGACCAGTGGAAAGCCGGAAACATTACGCAAAACACGCCCACGGAGCTATTGCAAAGCGAGATAATGCAAAGGTTTTTGCACCGCCAGCATAGCGCACTTGCAAAATGCGGCAATTGCGAATATCTAAAGCTTTGTGGCGGCGGCTGCCCACGCATGGCGCAAAACATGTATCATAGCGCAAATGGCGATTTTTGCGGCTATAAAAGCTTTTTACAAAGCAATTGGGAGCGCATGGAGCATGTAGCAAAAACATATTTGCGCTGACTAGGTGCGGCTATTAATGTGGACAGGCTTTGTTATTCGCACACGTAGCGCACCTTTTAATAAAGACAAGCTTTGTTATGCACCCACGAAGTGCGCCTATTAATGTAGACAAGCTTTGTCTTTTACCGGCTAGTTTGCGCCCTTGCATAATACAATTTGCATCGGCGCAAACCATGGGAACGTTTCATGGATTTACGTCTGTATGGGAACGTTCCCCTATTTTTTCGTCAAATTAATTAAATATACAAGATTACAATAGCTAATTTGCCAAAAATACGATTGCCGTGGCAAAATGTCTTGACATGCATGCGACGGATTGTTATGCTAAGGCTATGGGAATGATACCATTATATATGCGGAAGGGGCTTTTAGAGGTGGCTTATTCTATAATAGATGTTGCCAAGCGCGCAGGCATTTCCAAAAGCACCGTATCGCGTGTAATAAATGGCGGCTCCGTAAGCGAAAAAGCAAAAACCGCAGTGATGACGGCTATCGACGAAATGGAATATCGTCCAAACGGTTTGGCGCGTGGCTTGCGCGGCATGAAAAGCAAGATTGTCGGAGTGGTAACTCTTGGCACAAACGCCTTTGAGGATCCGTCGGGTGCTTGCCGTTTTGCAGGTATGAATAATATTTTCTTAAATAGCGGATATTCAATGCTGTTAATAAACCCCGTTACCTCATCTACAGAGAGCGTGCCTGCCAACGCCTTTAGATATTTGCAAGAAAGCCGCGTGGACGGCCTTGTGTTTATCGGCAGTATAGACAGCGAGCAAGACAGAGTTATTGCGCAAAAATATCGTTCCTTCGTATATACCGGTGAGCGCATAGACGCAAAAAAAGGCTTTAGGGTATATATGGGCAACTACAATTACAGCCGAGACTTGTACTCGTATCTTGTGTCAAACGGCCATAGCAAGATATTAACCGTATCCTCGCGCTCCCACTCGGAGTTTATGATAAAGCGAAGATTGGCAGCATATAAAGACGTGTGCGGCGTTTTCAACATACCTTACAATATCTCATCTTTTTTAAGCATTTTTGAAGCGTCTGCCACAGATAGCGAGCATCTGGAAACTATTTACGATTGCTTTAAAAACGGCAATTACACGGCAATATTTACAGATACACCCGAGCTTGCGCACACTATAATCAATTATTTTACACAGCGCGGCTTGCAGCTGCTGAAGGATTATTCCATAGTATGTGTAGAGCGCAGCGGCGGCGAGGCACAAAGCAAGGAAACCCTTATTACAGGCGTGTGCCTGCCCGATTACGAATACGGCCAGCAATGCGCCATGCTGATGCTAGAGGTGCTTAATAACCCCGATTTAGCCATTAAAGACGTAATTATCCCCTATTCTTTTAATATACGAAACTCGGTACGCAATATTGGGAAGCTGTAAGAGTTTATTTTTTAGCCTTAAATGGGAACGTTCCCATTTTGTAATATAAATATATAGGAGGTACTTCCATGCGCGCAATTATGTTGATGTTCGATTCGCTGAACAGAGAATTTCTGCCAAACTATGGCTGCGATTGGACAAAGATGCCAAACTTTGAGCGGCTATCAAGATGCTGTACTACATTCGACAATTTTTACGGTGGCAGTATGCCCTGCATGCCTGCGCGCAGAGAGCTGCACACAGGCAGATACAATTTCCTCCACACCTTTTGGACGCCCATGCACCCTTATGACGATTCTGTAATATCTCGCATGAAAGCGGCTAAAATTTATACACATATCGCCACCGACCATTTCCATTATTGGGAGGACGGCGGCAGCGGATATCTTACCAAGTTTGACAGCCACGAGATGGTGCGCGGCCAGCAAGGTGATCCGTGGAAACCACAGGTGCAGTGGCCAAGCTTCCCCGACACTCTTTCTCGCCGCAAAACAGGCGAAAATTGGCGTCACGACTGGGTAAACCGTAGCTTTATAGACACCGAGGACAAGATGCCGCAAAAGCGTACCTTTGATAACGGCATAGATTTTATAAACCGCAGCCTAAACGACGACCAATGGTTTTTGCAAATAGAAGCCTTTGATCCTCACGAGCCGTTTTATACTCAGCAAAGCTATAAAGACCTTTATCCTCACGATTATCACGGCAAAAACCTAGATTGGCCCGATTATGGCAAAAACAGCTATGGCGAGGAAGCCACAGAGCATGTGCGCATGGAATATGCCGCGTTAATGAGCATGTGCGACCATTATCTCGGCAGGCTTTTGGACGTGATGGACGCAAACGATATGTGGAAAGATACCATGCTTATCGTAAATACCGACCACGGCTTTATGCTTGGCGAAAAGGAGTGGATGGGCAAAAACTCTCAGCCCTTCTATAACGAGCTTGTACATTCGCCGTTTTTCATACACGATCCTCGCGCCCCACACCCGGGCGAGCGCAGAAACGCCTTGGCGCAAACTGTAGACATTGTGCCTACCTTGGCGGAATATTTTGGCATAGAGCCTCCGCAGTTTATGGACGGACATTCCCTCACACCTGCTATTCGCGACGATAGCCCAATACGCGAGGGCGCATTATTCGGCATTTGCGGCGGCCATGTAAATATTACAGACGGCAGATACGTATATATGCATGCGCCTGTAAGGGCAGACAATAAGCCACTGTACGAATACACGCTGATGCCCATGCACATGAACGCGCCCTACAAGCCCGAGGAGCTTACGGACATATCCCTTACAAATGAATTTGCGTTTACAAAGGGCGCAATGGTGATGAAAGTGCCTGCAACCACGCCTTTTAACGCATATTGGTACGGCACCATGCTTTTCGATTTACAAAGCGATCCACAGCAGGCACACCCCATACAAAACCCCGAGGTGCAAAAACGATTAATTAAGCTAATGCGCCAATTAATGCAGAAAAACGACGCGCCAATGGAGCAGTACGAACGCCTTGGCATACCCCAAAGCGGCGAGATAACAGACGATATGCTTGATAAATATAATTGCATGGACGTTCCTATAATAACAGATGCAGGGGGGCTTGACGAAAAGGCAAACAAGGCTGCCGCCATATTTATTTCCAATGTAAGCCAAGGCAAAGCGGAAAAATTGAAACAAGCCTTGCGCGCAGACGGCAAAAAGCACAGCGCAGATGATGTGCTGCAAATTGCGACAGAGGTATCATCGCCAATGCTTGCAAATGCCATTCGCAATTATTTATAGCAGCGTTTAGGACATTGATGCTTTTTGCAGTTTGCGAAACTGCTATAAAAATAGTAATCAATACGGCTGTGCCGTAAAAATAATAAAATAAGGGGAGAAAACATTATGGCAAATGTTAAAACTAAAGCAAAAACTTGGGAAATCGCACTGTTTGCACTAAACGGCATCTCGTCTAACACGGCAATGTTTATGATAGGCTATTATATGTTCTACACACAGAACATTTTGGGCTTATCCGCGGTAGTAGTGGGGCTTATCGCAACCTTGATGCGCGTATTTGACGGTGTTACAGATCCACCTATAGGCGTGCTTATAGACCGTACAGATTCTAAATTCGGCAGATTTCGCCCGTATATGCTTATAGGCTGTGTTATTGTGGCACTTTCGATTATAGCTATATTTAACGCACCTGCAAATTTAGGCGTAATGGGCGGATATATTTACACCACTTTGTTTTATGCGGTGTACGTTATAGGATATACATTCCAAACCACATGCACGCGTGCAGCGCAAGCGGTGCTTACCAAGGATCCAAAGCAACGTCCGCTTTTTGCCGTGTTTAATGGCGGCTTTAATGCAATATTAGGCGCAGCGTTTCCCCTTATATTAATGACAATCATGGCACCTCGCTATGAAGGCAAGCTGCTTAATCCGAAGCTGTGGAGCCATATGTCGTTTATCTGCGCAGGTATGATGTTCTTGTTCTCCATACTCGCGATAATAGGCATTTCAGGCAGAGATAAACCCGAAAATTACAAATCTTCCGCCAAAACACAAAAGGTTACATTTAAAGACATGTGGCACGTCATCAGCAAAAACCGCGCCTTGCAAATGCTTGTTGTTGCAGCATCAACAGATAAATTGGCAACTATGCTTATGGGCGGCATGAAAATATACCTTTTTTCAAACTGCATACTCAACAATGCAATGCAGGGTACATTCTCCAGCGTATCTGTATGGCCTGTGCTGATAATAAGCATGGGCGGCATATTCCTTGCACGTAAATTCGGCCTTAAAAAGCCATTCCTTGCAGGCACATGGGGTAGCCTTATCTGCCTTGCAGCCATGTTTGTACTGGGAGCCGGCCCTACAAGCTATATACCTTTCTTAGTTATCTGGATTGCGCAAAGCAGTATGGCAGGCATCACAAACAATATTCTAAACCCCATGATTGCCGACTGCGCCGACTATGAAGAATATTGCACAGGCAAATTTGTACCTAGCGTAGTGGGCACAGTATTTACCTTTGTAGATAAAATCATATCCTCGCTTTCCACAACGGTTATTGGCTTTGCTCTTGCATTTGCAGGCGTTTCTAAGGGCAAAATTCCAGTAGATACGTTTATCAGCGACAAATTCTATTGGACAGTTTTATTCTGCATTTGCATAGTGCCTATTTTGGGGCATATTGCATCTATTATATCCATGAAGTTCTATCCTCTTACCACAGAAAAAATGGTGGAAATTCAGTCCGAGCTTGTAGTGCGCCGTAAAAAAGCCTTGGAAGAAGAAGCCGCGAAACAGGCGTAATGCCGATTTTGCAAATTTAAAGTGCTTGCTTTAAAAAAGCATACATACTATAATTACCACAAGGGCTTTGCCTTTGTGGTAATTTGTTTATTTAAGTATAAAGCCTACCGCAGGGCTATTTTACACAATTTTGCGGTAATGCGGCGGTTTTGTTGGGATAAACTATGCCTATAACGGCAATCTTGGTTTTTGCCGCGTATATTAGCAGCTTACCTATGTTAGATGATGCTTTAAAGGTTGTAAGCGCCCGAATATTCCCTCGTGGGGCGGTTTTATGTGACAACCATAGGCAGTGAGCGCAGTATAGCATTTTGATAAATGCTATAAAACAAATTTTCGATGCAAGTAAATTTAGGAGAGTATTAATGGATATAGTGTATTTAATTATCAGCTTTGTGGCGTCCTGCGCCGGTGCTATATGCGGCATTGGCGGCGGCGTGATTATAAAGCCGGTGCTGGACGCGGTGGGCATTGCAAGCGTGGCTACTATCAACTTTTTGTCGGGCTGTACCGTGCTTGCCATGTCTGCCTATTCGGTGGGCAAAGGGATAATGTCGAAGGAAAAGGCTGTGGATTTTTCCACAGGCACGCCTCTTGCCATAGGCGCCGCCGTGGGCGGTATTATCGGCAAAAACTTGTTTTCGGCGGTAGCGTCGCTTTTTAATACGGCAAACACAGCAGGCGCGGTGCAAGCGGCATGCCTTTTAGTGATAACCGTCGGCACGCTTATTTACACTATTAATAAAGACAAGGTTAAAACCCATAAAATCACAAGCCCTGTCGCCTGCATAATTATAGGCCTTGCCCTTGGCATTATGTCTAGCTTTCTCGGTATTGGCGGTGGGCCTATTAACCTTGTGGTTTTATATTATTTCTTTTCCATGCCCACCAAAACGGCGGCGCAAAATTCGCTATACATCATACTTTTCAGCCAGCTTACAGGGTTTTTATCCACTGTCGTGTCGGGCGTTCCCGCGTTTTCACCCCTCAGCCTTGCCCTTATGGTGGCGGGTGGAATACTTGGCGCAATATGCGGACGCAGTGTAAACAAAAAGCTTACAGGCAAGGGCGTAGACAAGCTTTTTATGGGCTTAATGCTAGTGATAATAAGCCTTTGCGCATATAATATTGCCGCCAATCTTATAAGATATTAGCAAGCTGCGCCGCCTAAAAGCTATTTTTATGCGCGTGGATATCATATATATAATAAGGCGCTGCTACCGATGTGTTATACATCGACAGCAGCGCCTTTTGCCTTGCCGTATTATGCTAAATTAAGCTTTTTAGTGATGAAATGCCTTGTGATGAAAAAGAATATTGTGCCCATTACAGCCATTATTATCATAATCCCACCGCAAATACATGCCATTATGTCAAACGCGTTCATTGTGAGAACAAATCCGGGTAACGACAGGTTTATCGTAGTAAGAGCGCCGATGCCCATTAGCACAACGCCCGCTATTTGCAGTATAGTGGTAATGGCAATATACGCTATTATGCTGCCGACCAAACGGTTTTGCATTATCTGAGGGCCTATTGCCATAGACATGTAAAACAGCAGAAAATTTACAGTAATGCCAACGGTAAACGCTATAAGCAGCACCAATAAAATAACAAATGGGTTTACCACGGTTTCTATGGCGGAAAAATCCGGAATTTCGCCTAAAAGGAAAAGCACACAAGCTGCTATAAAAGCCGTGCTGCATAGCATGGTGCCAACAGCCGATATCAGCTTTGACGCTAAAAGCTGAGTGCCTGTAACAGGCAGAGTGAACATTAGATATCCCTCGTCGCCCATTAGGTTTTTATAAAAGCGCATAATAAGCGAAATCATGGAAATAAACATTACACCAAGCAAAGCAATTACCATGGCAAAAGTTATAATGCCCGACGGTAGCCTTAGCCATAAATTGGGGCTGTCAAACCAGCCGAATACCATTGTCAGCTTAGAAAGAGCCACTACTATCAGTGCCATGCCGTAAAGAGGAAAAATAATATGGCTTATTGCCCTTACCTCGTGTTTTAAAAGTTTTCCTAACATCTGAATACCTCCCTAAACAGCTCGTCTACAGATTTGCCTTTTTCTTCGCGGATAGCATCTACACTGCTTTGCAATGTAACCTGTCCCCCGTTTATAAACACCACTTCGTCCAGTACCTTTTCTATATCCGCAATTAAATGGGTGGAGAATATCACTGTAGCGTCCTCGCTGTAATTGTTTAAAATTGTGCTTAAAATATAATCCCTTGCGGCAGGATCCACGCCGCCAATTGGCTCGTCCAGCAAATAAAGCTGCGCCGCGCGGCTCATTACAAGCACAAGCTGCATTTTTTCCCTTGTGCCCTTGCTCATGGCGCTAATGCGCATATTTGGCGAAATATGCAGCCCTTTCAGCATGTCCAATGCCTTTGCTTTATCAAAATCCGCATAAAAATCTTCAAAATATGCAAGCGCCGCATCAGTGCGCATTTCGCTTGGCAAATATGTGCGCTCAGGCAAATACGATACTATCTTCTTTGTTTCTATGCCGGGCTTTTGCCCATTTATCAGTACCTCGCCGGAGGTTGGCACAAGCAGCCCTGCCGCAAGCTTTATCAGCGTGGTTTTTCCCGAGCCGTTAGGCCCCAAAAGCCCTATTATACGCCCTTTTTCCAAGGACAAGTCAAGAGAATTAAGTGCCGTTACGCCGCTGTATCTCTTTGTAAGCCCCTTACATTCAAAAATCATTTTTCTTCCTCCTCGTTGTGTTTTGCAATTAATCCGCAAATGTCTTCTTTGTTAAAACCAAGCCCCTGCATGCTTTGTAAAAAAGAGACGATTTCGTTTTTTGCCAATTGTATGCGCAAATCCGATATCTTCTCGCTGTCGGCGGTAATGGTTTTGCCGTTTGTGCGCTGTGTGCTTATTAGCCCCCGTGTTTCAAGCTCTGCAAGTGCTTTTTGCATGGTGTTTGGGTTTACGCCTGCGTCTGCCGCAAGCTCTCTTACGCTTAGTATTCTTTGCCCTGCCGCGTATTCGCCCACTGCTATTTTAAGTTCTATTTGCTCCATTAGCTGTAAATATATCGGCCTATCTGCATTTAATCTCCATGCCATTTTGTTCACCTCCACTGTATCGCTGTATTAAGTGCTTAATACAATAATACATCATTATTTTAAATTGTCAACAGTTTTTTTGAAATTGTTTTGCGCACATGCCATGGCATAGCTATAAATTCGCCTAAGAGTGCGAAATTTTACATAAATTTTAACATGATAAATTTGCATAACTTATTGTAGTTTTGTGCGATAGATGATAGACTTAACAGTATAAACATAAAAGGAAAGGTGTGTAAACTATGCTTAAAGGGTATACCCGCGAAGAAAAAAGCTGGATGATGTACGACTGGGCAAATAGCGCACATTCGGTAATTATCGTTACACTGCTGCCCATATTTTACTCGTCTGTGGCAAAGGCCACGGCAAATGCCACCTCCGCCATGCAAACATGGGGATATGTTACAAGCGGAGCAATGTTCATCATAGCGGCGCTTTCGCCAATACTTGGTGCCCTTGGGGACTTTGCAGGGTATCGCAAAAAGCTGTTTATCGCCTTTATGATAATGGGCGTTCTTCCCTGCGTGGGGCTTGCGTTTACGCCCCTTTCAGGCTTTGAAAAGGCGGCGGCTATCGCCGAAAAGGTAGGCCCTGTTATCTTGATTTTATACGTAATAAGCCAGCTTGGATATTCCTATGCCAACCTTTATTACGACAGCTTTCTGCCCGACGTCACCACAAACGAGCGCATGGACAAGGTATCCACCATGGGCTATGGTCTTGGCTATATAGGCGGCTCTACAGTGCCTTTGCTTTTGTTTTTGATACTTAATCTAGTGGGCGTAGACATGCTTTATTGCCTTAGCTTTGCCTTTGGCTTTACTGCAATCTGGTGGTGCTGCTTTACTTGGCCGCTTATTAAAAATGTGGAGCAAAAAAGCAGTATTCCGCCGCAAAAAGGCGCGTTGCTTGTCGCCCTTAAAGGGCTTTCGGGCACAATGCGCGATATCTTCCGCCACAAATCTATCTTTGTGTTTTTAATTGCATATTTTTTCTATATAGACGGCGTGGGTACTATAATACATATGAGTACCATTTACGGCGATACCCTTGGGCTAAACGCCACCTCCATGATGCTTGCCATGCTGCTTGTGCAGCTATTGGGGCTGCCCTTCTGCCTATTATACATAAAGCTTGCGGATAAATTCGGCGCAAGAAAAATGGTGGGCGTTGGCATTTTAATATATATGTGTACCTGCGTTTTCGGCTTTTTTGTGCGGTCGGAATGGCAGTTTTGGATGTTGGCGGTTATGGTGTCCACAAGCCAAGGGGGCATACAGGCGCTTTCCCGCAGTATGTTTGGCAAGATGATACCCGATAAAAACCGCACAGGCGAATATTTTGGTTTTTATGATATTTTCGGCAAATTCTCCACCATAATGGGACCGCTTGTTTGCTCTTGGGCAATGGGCGTCGCCACAAACGCTATCATGAAAACGGAAAATATCGCGTCAAACGCCTCGCCTGAGGTATTTGCAGATATAGCCGCGCGCAGCGCGCCATGGGGCGTTTTAAGCATTTTGTTAATATTCTTTGTGGGGGCGGCGCTGTATTTCTTCGTTTTGCCGCGATGCTTAAAAGAGGAAAAAGTTGATAAAATATAGCAGTTTATATCTTACTTAAAAGTTTTATACATTAAGATAAGCTATCTGATACCACAATATGCTCTGTGCATTTATTTTGGTGCAAAGCGTAAATTTACTATAGGAAAGTTTTGGTGATACAATTGCCTGAGGCATATACACATATCCGCACTGCGCGCCTTGCGCTAAAATCCGCGGGCATTACTTGCAAAAGCAAGGCAGCATTTGAAATGGGGGCAAACGGCCCCGATCCGTTTTTTGCGTATAAGCCGCTCACCCGTGAAACTGTGCCGCCAATGAAGCTTTTGGGCGAGCGTTTGCACCGTGAGCATTGTGGGCTGTTTTTATACACTCTTGTTGTCAATGCCAAAACCCCTGCTCAGCAAAGCTATGCCATGGGCTTTTTATCTCATAATGCTCTGGACGCTTTAGCACACCCATATATAGCTTTTTTAACAAGCAAAGGCCAGTGCTATCACCGCGCCCACGGCCACGGCTATTACGAGGTAGCACTGGATTCCAAGCTTTATAAAAAAGATTACGGCACGTTGAGCGTAAACGCAAAGGATACTGCGCCCTGCCTTATTACGGCGGAGCTTGCCGAGGTGTGCGAGCTATTGCAGCTATGCATAGCTGAGGTGTTTGCACTGGATATTTCTTTAGAGGGCATTGCCGACTCTTTCCATTGGTTTTATGGCGTGCATCGCTTTTTTGCCTGCAAATTCGGTGTGCGTAAGGCTATTGTCGCCGTGATAGAAACGCTGGCGTTTCACAAAGGGCTTGCCACTTCGCATATGACGCCCGCGCATATGGAAAAAAACATGCCCAAAGCGTGGACAAATCCATATACAGGCACAGTGCTTGAGAGCACGATTACCGAGCTTTTGCAGCCTGCCACCGAGATAAGCGAGGCGTTTTTCAAAAGCGCAGACGCATTTTGGCAAGGGCGCATCACCGACACCCAGCTAAAGCGCATAATAGGCGACCACAGTTACGACACAGGCCTTGCCAGCGAAACGGAAAGCGCCGAAGCGCAAATGGTGTAAATTTCTTTATACAAATTGCAAAAGCGGCACAAACTAAGCGTTTGTGCCGATTTTTTGTATTGGAAAATTTAAAATTTCAATCAAGCCTTATCCCACCACCCACCAAGCGTATTTTGATAATTTTGTACAAGCGGCAATAAACAGTATTTAAAAAATAAAAAAGGCGTTCGTTCAGAGAACACCTTGGCACAATTTCCATTTTACAGACGGCTACCCCAACATTTGACAAAGAGCCTAAAAAACAAGGCAGACTGTGGGGACAATTCCCTTGCAGCCTGCCTTTTTCATTCAGATAATAATGCCATTACAGTGGTCGATTTCATGCTGGATAATCTGTGCCGTAAAGCCCTTAAAGCTTTTCAGTCGTGTCTGTAAATTGGTATTTTGATACTGTACCTTAATGGATTTGTACCGCTTGGTGGGGCGTGTGCCCGTCAGCGATAGGCAGGCTTCCTCTGCTTGAAACGGCTCACTGCTTTTGATAATTTCGGGGTTAATCAGCACCAGTGGGGTGCCCTCATCGTCCACCACGATAATGCGCTTTGACACGCCAATCATGTTGGCGGCAAGCCCCACACAGCGATCTGCATTGGCAGAAAGGGTGTCTAGCAAGTCCTGTGCTAAAGATAAATCCTTGGCGGTTGCCGGAGTGGAGGGCTGCCGCAAAAAGTCCTCGTCCTTGATGATTTCACAAATCATGGTGCTGTCCTCATTTCTTATTCCTCTGCATCTAGCAAATAATGCAACATTCTTTCGGGGCTTTCCAAAAAGCGGCGAGTCAGCTGATAATGCTCGGTCTGCTTATAATCCACTGAATTAATGCCGTCCTCGGTCAGCTCGTATACCTCCGCGTTGGGGAATGACATTGAAATGGGGGAGTGCGTGGCGATGATAAACTGGGAATTTTTCTTCACAAGTGCATCAATTTCCGCAAGCAGTGTAAGCATTTTTGCAGGGGATAATGCCGCCTCAGGTTCGTCCAAAAGATACAGACCGTTGCCACCAAAACGATTTTGCACTAGTGACAAAAAGCTTTCTCCATGGGACTGCTTATGTAGGGATTTACTGCCATAGCAAGTGTTAATACCACTATTAAACTCGGACTGGTATAATTCCTCAATGCAGGTTGCAACATTATAAAAGCTCTCGGCACGTAGGAAAAATCCGTCCTTTGGGTATGCTCGCTTGCTGATAGTTAAATGTTGATATAAATCCGAGTGGGAGGGCGAGGTGGCAAAGTTAAAATTGCGAGTACCGCCCTCAGGATTAAAGGCGCTTGCAACAGCAATCGCCTCAAGCAAGGTGGATTTTCCTGTACCATTTTCGCCAACAAAAAAGGTGACTGGCTTTGTAAAAGGCAGCTCGCCCATCTGCGCAAGCTGGCGTACCACAGGCAAATCGCTTAAATAAGAGTCATCGTCAATGGGCAAAGACAGCCGAACACTGCTAATATAGTTTTGAACCATATATTTATCCCTCCCTCATTTTAATTGTGCATGTGCGATAGCACGCACATAGGATAAGCTTTTTAATAAACAAGTCCGCAGACTTGTTTATTAAATTTAATTATACCAAATCAAACCGTCTGCGTAAAGAACACAGGTGGATTTTTACGTTAAAGGAAAAGTTTCTATGCCAAGATCATCAAAGAAATTCAAAGATGAAACGCAGTTTTTCATTAACCCTACCACTGGCAAGCGGCAATTTAATCTCTTGTGTCAGCATTGTATCGCACATTGTAAACAGTTGTATCATGAGCGATATTTGATTTCTAAGGAGTCCCTTGCCATTTTCCTATCGTCTAAGGATGGGCAGGATATTGTGAAAAAGTCAGAGTTGCATCAAGGTGTGATTGTAGAATTTATGGCGGATCAGAAAAACAGCGGCATGGAATTGACCATGTCGCTGTAAATTTAGAATTATAATTGAGTTAATAAGCATATTCCTCATGCTCCTGCATACGTATCTTTTCCTTTAGCTCAAAGCAGTTACCGCTGTTTTCAATACGATATAGGTTACTATAGGAATATGTAAATCGCTTATCTGTGTTATCTGTCAAAATATCGCCATGCTCAAAAATCAAGGCACTTTCCGCGTGGTCTATCAGCTCGGCATCTACGGTTTTTGGGTAAATAATGGTACCCAGCCGCACAAAAATTTTCCCTCGGTAATCATGCACCCAGTCCTTGTTATGGGATTTTAAGCGTTGGCGAATGGTATTCGTTGCTTTGCCGATGTAAAGGCTGGTTTCTTTTGATCCAAACAACCGTGTAATGTAGTACAGTCCGGCTTGGCGAGAGAGTGGAGATGCAATTGCATTTTCAATCAGTAGCGGCTCTGACCATTCAATTCGTATAATTCTATCACGCATAAAAGCACCTCAATCCAGCGAAAATTAAACAAAAGGGTTACCGTA
>JAVWZM010000052.1:15134-15528 GCA_036661035.1 Oscillospiraceae bacterium | reverse complement strand
CTATAGAGAACTTTAACAGTGCCATTCGTATGCATGCTGCGCTTTTGCGCGTAAATAAAGATGCCGTGGCAAGTAATGATAATGATTTCGCACTTGCATTTATCAATGCGCAGATTGATACAAAAAGCAAGCCCCAGTCAAATGGGAAAATCGGCGTTAAATGGGTGGCTCCCACAGCTACGTCAATAGGGTATTTTGAAGTAGTACCCGATGGAACAAATGTAAATCAGACTGAAACTTCTTGGTTTACAATCCTTAAAGGTGCAGTGGGCAACGAAATGGCTATAATTAAATAACATTAATTCATTCGCTAATTTAATTGCGCTATTCGCTTTGTACCACAACATTTATTATAGAACCTTTAATTTATGCAAAATAAAATCGCTCTCAATTC
>JAVWZM010000052.1:0-15124 GCA_036661035.1 Oscillospiraceae bacterium | reverse complement strand
CTTTTATAGGTGGTTTGCCACAACATTTGGCGAAAAGCTTTACAGTTGAAACTCGGATATGTCTGCCGCCCATATGGTGACCGGCAAAACCATTTGTCGTGCTTGAACATTTGCCCCTGTTTCGCAAGCCTATTTGCCTATCTCGGAAAGCACAAGCCCTTTGTTATGCTCCACTGCCCAGCTAATGCTCCAGCTATTGGTAAATAGCAAAAGCTTGCGGTTTTTTAGGTCCTCTATGCGCTTGGTGTCGCTTGTAAGGTTTAGCGTTTTCACGTCTATATCGGGGCTGTCTATCCAGCGGATATATTGGTACGGCAATGTTTGCATGCGTATTTCCACATTGTATTCGTTGCGCAGACGATATTCCAGCACTTCAAACTGCAACACGCCTACCACGCCTACTATTACTTCCTCCATGCCGCCGTCCAATTCGCGGAAAATCTGTATTGCGCCCTCTTGGGCAATTTGCTCCATGCCTTTTACAAATTGCTTGCGTTTCATGGTGTCCACTTGCGTTATCCGCGCAAAATGCTCGGGGGCAAAGGTGGGTATGCCTGCAAACTCGAAAGGCACCTTAGAGGTGCAAAGGGTATCGCCAATGGAAAACACTCCCGGATCAAATAGACCGATAATGTCCCCGGCATATGCCTCCTCGATAATCTCGCGCTCGCTTGCCATAAGCTGTGTGGGCTGTGCAAGCTTCACCTTTTTGCCGCCCTGCACATGATACGCCTCCATGCCGCGCTCAAACTTGCCGCTGCACACGCGCATAAAGGCAATGCGGTCGCGGTGCGCCTTGTTCATATTAGCTTGTATTTTAAACACAAAGCCGGAAAATTCGTCGGTTTTCGGCTCTATCACGCCGCAGCTTGCCGTGCGTGGCAAGGGGGAGGAGGTAAGGCGCAAAAAGTCCTCTAAAAACGGCTCCACGCCAAAATTGGTTAAAGCCGAGCCGAAAAACACAGGGGTTAGCTTGCCGCGGCGCACCTTGTCGATATCAAAATCGTATGCCGCACCGTCTAAAAGCTCTATGTCGTCGCAAAGGGTTTTGTGCAAATCCGCGGTTAAAAGCTCGTCTAAATTGTCGTCGCCAAGCTGTGCTTCTACCGCCTGCACCTGCGTTTGTCCTGTGCGCGCCGCCGCCTTAAAGGTGACAATCTCTTTTTTGTCGCGGTTATACACGCCCTTAAATTCTTTGCCGGAGCCGATAGGCCAGTTCATGGGATAGGTTTCGATGCCGAGGACGCTTTCTATTTCTTCTAATAAATCAAAGGGGTTTCGCGCCTCGCGATCCATTTTATTGATAAAGGTAAAAATGGGGATATCGCGCAGAACGCATACCTTGAACAGCTTTTTAGTTTGGTTTTCCACGCCCTTTGCGGCGTCTATTACCATTACGGCGCTGTCTGCCGCCATAAGCGTGCGATATGTGTCCTCTGAAAAGTCCTGATGCCCCGGGGTGTCTAGGATATTAATGCAAAAATCGTTGTAGTTAAACTGCATTACAGACGAGGTAACGGAAATACCGCGCTGTTTTTCTATTTCCATCCAGTCGCTCACGGCGTGTCGGGCAGATTTTTTGCCCTTTACCGCACCTGCAAGCTGTATGGCACCGCCGTATAAAAGCAGCTTTTCGGTAAGGGTGGTTTTACCTGCGTCAGGGTGGGATATAATGGCAAAGGTGCGCCTTTTGTCTATCTGACGAATAAGTTCGTTCAATGAAATTCCTCCAAAAAATATAAAATATACAGGCTATTTGACACTCATCAATGCTGCGGGATAAAAACATGAAATCCAACAAGTGAATTACAGCTTGATGAATATGAGGTGCTTAAAACAGATGCCGCCATTTCTATGCACAGTACCGCATGCCGCAGCATGCCGATATGCGCCCTCAAATATGGGCTGCATTTATGGGCTACATTGCGGTGCCATCTACACGTCGTTTCATCTGCTCTGGCGATACGGCATAGCGCACGGCATTTTCCTTAGAAATAATGCCCTTGGTGTACAGCTCTAATATGCTGGTGTCCATGCTAATCATGCCCTCGCTGCGGCCAAGGGAAATGGTGTTGTCTATTTGGAATATCTTGCCCTCGCGGATAAGATTGCGCACGGCGGAATTGGCGTGCATTATTTCAAATGCAGCCACCACTTTTCCGTCAACTGTGGGTATAAGCTGTTGAGATATTACGCTTTGTAATATCATTGATATCTGGGAGCGTATCTGGTTTTGCTGAGAGGCAGGGAACACGTCTATTATTCTGTCTATGGTAGACGCCGCGCCCACGGTATGCAAGGTGGAAAACACAAGATGCCCTGTTTCTGCGGCGGTGGTGGCAACGGAAATAGTTTCGTAATCGCGCATTTCGCCCACGAGGATAACGTCCGGCGCTTGGCGCAGGCACGCGCGCAGGGCAGTAAGATAGGTTTCGGTGTCGTTTTCTATTTCGCGCTGGCTTATCACACTTTTCTTTTGTGGGTGCATATATTCGATAGGATCCTCTATTGTAATAATATGCCCCTCGCGGGTTTCGTTTATGGCGTTAATAAGGCAGGCGAGGGTGGTGGATTTACCACTGCCTGTAGTACCCGTTACAAGCACAAGCCCTTTTTGTTTAGTGGCAAGGCGCATGATGCCCTCGGGTATGCACAGCTTGCGAAAATCCGGTAAGCCCTCGCGGATTAAACGCAAGGTAGCGGCAAGAGAGCCGCGCTGCTTGTACGCGCTTACGCGAAAGCGGCTTACACCGGGCAAGCTTAGGCCAAAGTCGTCGTCGCCCGTTTTGTTTACACGCTCCATGCTGCGGTTTGCCATGGTATAAAGCTGCTCCACATATTTTGCGCTGTCTGCTCCGCTTAAACAATCGCTTTTTTGATACAGCTTGCCAAAAACTTTTACATTAATGGCACCTCCTGCTACAATAAAAACATCTGACGCTTCGTTTTGCGCGGCAAAGCGAAGTATTTCTTCAAGCTCCAATGCTATTCCCCCTTATTTTGTTTTTGTAAAATGCGGCAAAGTACATTGCCACGCGAATTACAGCAATTTCACTTTTGATTGTCCTACTAAAACCCTCGTCTTTGCTGTATGCAACTTGACAAAAGGTTGTTTACAAGGACAATAATATGTCAAGTTGCGATAAATCGGCAAGATGATATTGATAAATGCTTAAAACATGGTTTGCTATCGCCATATAAGTGGGCAGTTGCTTACAAATGATGTGTTTTCTGCTTTGCGAGATTATGGTGGAGTAAGGGCAAAATCTTCTGCGGCTTTTGCTGTGCAATATGCCAAAAACGCAAGCATAATGGCGCAAGCCGCTGAAAGATACATCAAATATGCGCCAACGGAGAAAATCACTGCCATAAAATATGCCATTGCCGCCACGCGCAAAAGCCCCGTTAAGAAAAAGCCAAGCATCAGTATAGTGCCAAGCAAATCAAAAGGCAACTCTTTTTTGCGGTTTTTTATAAAACGCTTTGTGTATTTAAAGCACCATATGGCACTGATAATCAGCATGGGAAAAATAAGAATACGCTGTACCCATGTGAAAAAATTGAGCTTAAAATACATAAGCTTACTTATGGACGAAAAATATGGATTGTCCGTTCCGGCAATTGCAGATTTGGTGCTTGTGCAGTGCATATAGCTTTCCCAGTCCTCGCTTTGGTCCGGCCTTGCCATGGAAAAATCTGCGGTTGGCTTTGTTTGCTCAAAAAAAAGCATCACTTTCAATTCTTTGAAAAAAATATTTACAGCAGGTATAAAATACTCGCTTTTATACGGAACGAATACGCTGCCCATTTTGCGGGAGGAGGGCAAAAGCCCATCATCGCAAGCTTGGTTTACTTCTTTTGCAACATCGGTGTAAAACTCTTGCGCAAGGGCGGCGGTTTTATAATACCCTGCCTTGCCTGCAGCTTTGCGTATTGCCCAGTGCAACCCATCGGATAATATTTCCTTGTCGGCGGCACTGCCATAGCTGCCGTAAATTTCATCTGTTTCAAGATAAGGCTCAATGGTTTTAAGAGTGGGGGAAACCTCGTAAAGCGCAAGGCGTGTTTCTCTCGGTACAAGGTTGTACGCTTTTTGCCTATTTGGGTACGCCCGTGAAAGCGCACCCATGGCGTCGTTAAATTCAATTGACGTAAAATCGCTTATTATAAACCGACCGTAATATTGTTTGTTCATGCCACACCATGCGGATATGCCGCCTGCAAATATCATTATGGGCACAAGGCATACAGCTAGGCGCGAAAAACGCTTTGCCAAATCTTTTGATAAAAACAAAAACAAAGCATAAGCGATAAAGGCACAAACTATAAACGGAAGTAAAAGTGCGTTGTCTTCGTGGCAAAGCCACGCAGCGCAAAGTGCCGTGCCGGCTATTGCGTGGTATCCCAAAGAGTTTAACAGGGGCTCTTTAAAGCGCACAAAGGCACCTAAAATGCCGCTTAAAGCAAAAAGCACAAGAGCGGGGTAAATATTATCACGGTAAACACGCAAGGAGTATTCCGCCCAAGATGCAGGGGTAAAAAGCACAATGGAAAATACAAAAAGCCGCGCCCAGTTGGTTTTAAACATGGGCTTTAGCGCACACAAAAGCGTAAAGCAAGCAAGCCCGAAAAACAACTGACCTGCCATTAAAAAGTTAAGCCCCAGTGTGTTTATTACAGAAAGCCATAACGCAAAAAACGAATGTTTGCCAAGGGTAAGCCAATTGTATTCCCCAAGCCAATTGCCATCGCTGATGCTTTTGGCAAGGTTTACCATAAGAGCGTCGTCAATGGGCGAAAGCTCAGGCGAGACGTACATTAGCTGAAAGCTGCAAAGAAAAAGCTTTACGGCAAAAAGCCCCAAGGCAATTGCCCACATCAAATTTAGGCTCATCTTTTTAGACAAAATGGCAGATAAGCGTTGTTTCATTCATATCTCCTCAAAGCGTTTAACATAGCAAAATTCCTTATGTTAGACGGTGCTTTAAATCTTGCGCAATGGCAATGTCAATTTACACTGCTGTATTAATCATCTACATCAAAGGCTTCTATGTTTTTCTTTGCGGCAGGGCGGCTGTCGCCATGGCGCACAAACAGCATGGTTACAAAGCTTAATGTTACAAAAAACGCGCCGTACGGGAACAATGTGGTATATCCAATCTCCTGCAAAAGCACGCCGGAAAGAATGGGCGTGATAATTTGCGCAAGCATGGAAAACGTGTAGTAATAGCCCGTGTATTTGCCCACATCTGCGCCGCCCGACATCTCCACAACCATTGGGTAGCTGTTTACGTTGATAAACGCCCAGCCGATACCTGCAAGTGCAAAGAAAAAGAAAATCATGCCGGTAAAGGTTTTGAAAAACATTGCGCTTGCAAAGGCAGTGGCAAGCATTATTATGCCTATTTGAATGGTTCTTTTGCGCCCTACCTTGCTTGCTAAAAAGCCAACAGGCAGATAAGACACTATAGCCGCCGCCTGTGCCACAAGCAGCACCAAGGCGTAGTTGCCGCCCTGCATGCCCCAGGTAATGTTGGCATATTTGCTAAATGCAGTGGTAACGGCGTTGTAGCCCATAAACCAAAAGAAAACACTTGCCAGTATAAAGCAAAGGCTGATAAACACATCTTTAGGCAGCTTTGCGCCTGCATGTGAATTGTCGGATTTTTCTTCGTTTGCCACGCCTGCGGCAAGGCTGTCTGCGTGCATTTGCTTTACGCAAAGAGGCTCTTTAATCTTCCACACAAGCACCGATACACATATTATCATTATGGCAATGGTAAAGGCGAACAAGGGGAAAAAGCTGGGATGCTCTTTTTTGGAAACAAGCACAGGGATAGCCCCAAGCATAATGATGCCGCCGATTGCGCCCATAAGGTTAATCACAGCGTTTGCCTTGCTGCGCAGGGGTTTCATGGTAACGTCGGGCATCAGAGCCACAGCAGGGCTGCGGTAAGTGCTCATGGCAAAAAGCACTACGCCAAGCCCTACAAAAAACAGGGGCAGGCTAACAAGGCTGTTTGCAAAAGGAATTATAAGCATAGACAGGCATGCAAGGGTGGTGCCGCCAACTATAAACGGCATGCGGCGGCCCATTTTGCTGTGGGTTTTGTCGCTTAATGCGCCGAAAAGCGGCAGCATAAATAGCGCAAGCACGTTGTCGAGAGCCATTATTACGCCTGCAAGTGCATCTCCTACGTGAAAGGTATTTTTAAGTATCAGCGGCACAATGCCGTCGTATACTTGCCAAAAGGCGCAGATTGACATGAATGCAAGCCCCACATACATTGTGCGTTTGTAATCCAGTTTCATAAATACTCCTTGTGCCATTACGGCTTATTATAATGATAGATTAATTATACCATTCAATTGTATCTTTTTCCACACAAAATTATTTTGCGCAGCATATAAGAAATATTTGGTCTTAAAACAATAAATTTGGTAAAACAACATGACTTTTAAACGACAATATAGTATAATCTAATATATGTAGCTTGGCTTAAAAACAACAGCCAAGTGCTCGCCAAGAGGAAAGAGGGTTTGCTATGATTAGCCTTGTGTTCACAAGCTCGCAGATACATGTGTCGATGTATAATAAAAATGACGGCAAATTTTTGTTTAATGCGCCGCTTAAGCTTGCTGAAAATGGATATCAGGGTGCGGCTGCGCTGGTAAAGCAAGAACTGAAAAAGCGCAAAATTTCAGCGAAACGCGTAGCGATTACGCTGATGGAAGATGTAATATTCAAAGAATTTTCACACCAACCTGTGGCACAAAAGGCTGTGGGCGGCTTTGCAAAGCTAGAGGCGCGCACGGTTCTGCGCGAGCAGTTTAATAGCTTTTCCGTGTCCTACCTGCCCTATGGGGAATATCTTAATTCCGCAGGGGAGCATGTGTGCCTTTTGCTTGCAACACCTATTGCGATACTAAATAGTATTGTTACGGGCTTTGCCAGCGAGGGCTTTATAGTTACGGCTGTTCATTCGGGCTTTGATGCCTATGCCGCAGTTACCAACGCAGTATGGCCCCATATTATGGGTGAGCAAACATATGCCGCAATAGATTTCGGCTATGAATATACAATAATAAATATATATGCAAATGGCGTGTTGGCAAGCCAAAGGCGGTTGCCAGGCCTGAACGCGTCGCTGATACCTGCGATTACGCATGAGCTGAATATAAACGAGCAAGCGGCAAATCAAATGATTATCGAGGGCAATTATCCCACGGAATTTGAAGAACAGGTGGCAAATCTGGAAACATCGTTTGTGTGGGATATTCTTCGTACTGTGCGCGTGGTGTGCGCGCCTATTCATTTGGATCCGGAAAGCTTTTGCATATCGGGCGAAGCTTGCAAAAACGATAAATTTCGCGCAATGCTTATCGAAAACCTCGGCTTGCCATGCAGGTTTATAGACGATGTCGAGGTAGGAAAGGCTTTGCCATTTAAAGGGCCGTATACTTCGTCTGTAATAAGCATAGGCGGCAGCATGTCTAAGCTTAATTTGCTAGGTGAGGTGCGGGGGAAAAAGAAAGACAGCGATGTAAACCTGCTGGTTTGCGCCGCGCTTACACTTATAATGGTTTTGGGCCTTTGCGCACAGCCATTTGCCGTGTTTATCAAAACGCAAACCTTGCAAGCTGCACAAACAAGGCTTAATGCGTTAATGCCTGTAAATACCGCCTTGGACGAAGTGTCTTTAGCGCAGATGCGAATAAGTGCAATAGACGCAAGCCTTGCAGAGCTTAAAACCTACACATCAAACACAAGCGCTACGCTACCCGATGTGCTTGCCTTGTTTACACAGGGGCTTGTACTTAAATCTGTGGATTACAGCGGCGAGGACGGCAGCTATAATGTTAGCTTTACAACGGCGGATAAAAACGAATTTTTACGCCTTAAGGAAAAAATATATCAAAACGAAAGCTATTATCTTAATTTAAGCCTGTCAAGCACATTAGACGAGAACGGTAAATACGAGTGTAATCTTAGCTTTACGCCGCTTTCGTATGTGGCATTGCCTGTTTTGGAAAACGATGAGGTAACCGGCGAGGAGCCTGTAAAAAATTCGCCCGACGACTTGCTTGAAGGCGTAGAGGGAGGTAATATAAAATGAACAAAAAAGAAAAAAAGATTACCTTCCTTACCAAAAGCGTGATATACCTACTGGTATTGCTGACGGTTGTAATGCTTTATGTGCTGTTTGTTTACCCCGAATTTTCTGCAAGGATAAATGAAATCAATTCTGAACACAGCACCGTAAATGCACAAATAAGCTTGCTTGCGCCATATGAATACGATATGGAAAAGCTAACAAAAAGCAAAGCGGAGCTAGACAAAGCATTTGAGGCGGATACAAGGCTGAAAAAGCAAGTAAGCTTTGCGGATTTAATTATAAATGCGGCTGATAAATCGGGCTTTACGCTTAAATCCATGACAATAAGCAGCGGCACAGAGGAAAGCGAAAACAAAGATGAAATGCAGATGTATTCGGCGGATATTACCCTTTCGGGTGTAAATGCTCCGCCCACAGCATTTTTAAAAACCCTTGAAAACAGCGAGGGCTGCGGCATGTATGTAACCCAGATGAACTATAACCCCTCAGAGGCGGACAAAGCGGAATTTAACGTAACGGTTTCTATGTATACCAAGGAGAAACCTCAATGATATTATCGGCTGTAATAGGGGCGGCGGTATCGGCGGCTTTTGCCTATTTGTGCTTTGCGGCACCGTGTAAATGGCTGTGCGATTACGGCGAAAATCCGTCGGAAAAGCATAGCAAAGCAGCAAGAAAGCCAACAGCGGCAAGATATGCCTTTTTTGCGGCGGCAGGGGCAATATGCACTTGCCTTTATGCAAGAAACGCCGAGGTGCTTGCATGCCTATGCTTTAGCGCGTTTTGCGGCGCAATGCTTTGGCTTGGGTGGTGTGATGCCAAATATGGCATTTTACCCGACGAAATTATTATTATATCTGTGGTATTGGCATTGCCGCATGTGATAAGCGAAGATATTGTAGCGTCTTTAATGGGCGCAGTGCTTGCTTTTGGCGTAAGCTACGGCATATTGTGGCTCGCAGGCAAAATATACCACACAGATGCAGTGGGCATGGGCGACGTAAAGCTGGCGGCGGCGGCGGGCTTTGCATGCGGCATCGGCGGTGTAGCCGCCGCGGCGATAATTGCCATTTTTTCGGCGGCGATAGTTTTCAGTGTGCTTATGCTTGCAAAAAAGCTGAATAAACGCGACAATGTGCCATTTGGCCCATATCTTGTTTTTGGCATTTTGGCGGCCCTGTGCTTTAAACCCGAGCTGACGAGCCTTGTAAATTTATACTTGTCTGCGTTTAAGCTTTAGCCGCAAAGGGAATTTGTGCAAAGCAAAAATAAGGAGGAATAACCTTGAATGTATTCAATGCGAAGCTTGGAGAAATATTAATTAATGCAGGTGTTATAACCAAGGAAGAGCTTGAGGAAGCGCTGAAAGCGCAAAAGAAAACAGGGCAGCGCCTTGGCACACAGCTGATATTAAGCGAGTTTATTACAGAGGAACAGCTTTGCCGCGCCTTGCGCGACCAGCTCCACCTAAAATATATAGACCTTATTTCGGTGCATATAGATCCCGAAATATCGCTGCTTGTGCCGGAGGCAATGGCAAGAGCATCTAATATGCTGCCCTTTGAAAAAAACGGCAACACAATAAAGCTTGCAGTGTCGGACCCTATGGATTACGCCTCTGTACATGATATAGAGATACATACAGGCCTTAGCGCAGATATATATATCTGCGAAAAAAGCCGTGTTTCCGAAAAAATACACGAGCTGTATACCACCCAAAAGGTGTTTGACGCCGCAAAAGCACTTGCCACCTCCAACGAGCTGGCAGAGCCTGTACAAAACAGTACAAGCAACGACGATGAAGAACAGCCCATTATTCGCTTTGTAAACAATATGCTGGAGCAAGCTGTTATCATGAAAGCAAGCGACATACATATAGAGCCGGGCGCGCGCAATATGCGTGTGCGCTTTCGTGTAGACGGCAAGCTGATGGATTATATCAACACAGGCAACGAGATTTTCCCCTCGGTGTGCAGTCGCATTAAGTTTATCGGGGGCATGTCTATCGCAGAAAAGCGTATTCCGCAAGACGGACGTGCGTCTTATAATGCCGCAGGGCAAAACATAGATTTGCGCCTTTCAACCTTGCCTGGGATTTTCGGCGAAAAGATAGTAATGCGCATTACAACTTCTCTTGGCTTTAACCTTAATATTGATTCTCTCGGCTTTTCCGAGGGCAATAAAAAAGTGTTTAATTCTCTTATTCATAAGCCCTATGGCATTGTGCTTGTAACAGGGCCTACGGGCAGCGGTAAATCCACTACATTATATACCGCCCTAAACGAAATACAGCGCAGCGATATTAACATTGTCACGGTGGAAAACCCTGTTGAAATGCTTGTGTCGGGCGTAACGCAGGTAAATATTAATCCTGCACAAGGGCTTACCTTTCCGGCGGTATTGCGCTCTGTATTAAGGCAGGATCCGGACGTTGTAATGATAGGCGAAATACGCGATACCGAAACAGCGGAAATAGCCACCAGCATGTCTATAACAGGGCATTTGGTGTTTTCTACCTTGCACACATATGATGCACCAAGCGCAGTGGTGCGCCTTATAGACATGGGCATTGCGCCGTTTATGGTGGCGTCCAGTGTGGTGGGCGTTATCAGCCAAAGGCTTGTGCGCGTGCTTTGCCCACAGTGCAAAAAGGCATATGAGGCATCAAAGGAAGAAAAAAGGCTTTTGCATGTGCCACTTTCGGAGCCTCTTACATTATATACCCACGAGGGCTGCCCACATTGTACGGGTACAGGCTTTACAGGGCGTACCGCCGTGGCGGAATTTATGCCCATTACGCCGCTTTTACGCAAATCTATAAATGCGTCCGAATCCTCTGACCGTCTGCGAGAGCTTGCTTGCGGCGAGGGCATGTATTCCATTGCAAACGACGCGCGCAGCCTTGTGATAAACGGAATAACCAGCTTTGACGAGGCAGCACAGCTAGTGGATTTTAACGCAGATTAATCTATGTAGTGGGCAGTGCTTTGTGCTTTAAAAGCAGCATGGAAAACCATTGCAGTATAGAATAATATTATGCGAAAACTTTAAGGGGGCGCTTTGCTTTGAGATATAATTATGTTGCCATAGGCGAGGGCAAAAAAAGCGTAAAGGGCGATATCGTTGCCGACAACGAGGCGGCGGCATTGGTTTTGCTACGCGGTAAAAAGCTGGTTCCCATCGAGCTTACCGAAGCTAAAATCAGCTTTGATTCATCTGGCAAGGAAACCAAAAATATTTTCGAGATGGAAATGTTTGAAAAAGATATTCATAAACAAAAATTTTCGCGCAAAAAGCTGATAGTTGTATTTAATCAGCTTTCCATTATGCTTAAAGCCGGCGTCACACTAAGCATGGCAATTGAGGTAATGATGGAAAACGAGGCAAACACACGTCTGCGCCGCCTTTTCAAAGAGCTGCACGCAGACATGATGAACGGCGTTTCGCTGTCGGCATCAATGGAAAAATTTGCGGCGTTTGATAGCGTTGCGGTAAATATTGTGCGCGCAGGCGAGGCAGACGGGCGTTTGGAACGCAGCTTTGCCCAGATAGCCACCAACACCGAAAAGCAAAATAATCTTATTGGCAAGGTGCAAAGCGCGGCGATATATCCCTGCATTTTACTTGTGCTTGTAATAGCGGTGCTTGCCATGATTAATATTGTGGTGCTGCCCAAATTTGTAGATATGTTTGCTCAAATGGGGCAGAGCTTGCCGGGTATTACTATGGCGGTAATGGCGGCATCAAACTTTTTCAATAAATACTGGTATTTAATAATTCTTCTTGTTTTCGGCATAGGCGCAGGCTATTCCGCACTGCGCAGAGCAAGCTTGCCCATGGCGATATTCGTGGATAAAATCAAGCTTTCCATACCTGTTGTAGGGGCGCTGATAATGCATTCGCAAACAGCGCGCTTTGCACGCATTTTGTCAACGCTTTTAGAAGCGGGGCAAGATTTCTTATCGGCGCTGGGCATTGCCACCTCGGTTTTATCCAATCAATATATGATAGCGGGGCTTAGGGTTGTGGCAGACGAGGTGCGCATGGGCAACCCTATCAGCACAGCCATGTCCAAGCAAAAGTTTTTTGCACCTGTGTTTATCAGCATGGTGCGCGCAGGCGAAGAAAGCGGCGGCCTTGGCGAAACCTTGAGCAAAATGGCGGAAATGTACGAACAGCAAACAGACGAAAGCGCAAAGCGAGTAACCACACTAATGGAGCCGCTGATGACGGTGCTTATTGCCGGCATAGTGGGCGTGGTGGTTATCGCCATTGCCATACCAATGCTTGGCATGCTTAACCTTGTGGGTACGGTAGCCTAAAAATTATCTATCGCCCTTGCATCAGAGAAATTTATCGTAAAGGAGCCGCCATAAAATGAACAAAAATAAAAAAGGCACAACGCTTGTGGAAACAGTGTGCGGCCTTGCAATTATATCCATTGCGATGATTTTCGGCGTGGAGATTTTCGCCCTTGCGGCAAATGGGTATATGCGCGGCGCACGGCAGGTGTTAAATGCCGAAACCGTGGGTAAATATATTGAAACAGGGGAAAAAAGCGACAATATTATCGTTTTGAGTAAGCCTGCCAATGCTGTTTTTACTTTTAATAACGGCAAAAAGGTGGATTTTAAAAACCCCATGTTAGCCACCATTGAAATAAATCCCACGGCAGATACCATAGGCAATGCCCCTGTAAGCTTTCAAATCCTTATGGGAAGCATTGCAGGCACACCATAAGCAATCAATAAACCGAAGAAAGGGGTATTGCAATTGAATAAAAAAAGCAAAAAAGGCATTACCCTTGTGGAGCTTATCTGCACCATAGCCATGATGGGGATTGTGCTTGTGGTGGTGGGCGCGCTGATATCTACCTTTAGCGCGCAATTTGTAGTAATAATGGATAAAAACAACGCAAAAACAGCCTCGGCGATAATGTTGGAAACCATAGAACAGCGTTTGCGCCTTGCTAAAAGCGCAACCTTTTCGGACAAAATAGAGCCAAATCCCATATATAACGCAATATATATAAACGACGACGGTTTACTGGCGGAGAGCAGTGGCGGCGCGGAAACAGTAATGTTTGAAAAGGCGTTTTACAAGGGGCTGCAATGCAAAGTAGATTTCAGCAGGCACGACAAGCGCAGCGTTGAAGTGTTTATAAATTTTGAAAAAAGCAATAAAGAGGTTTACAGCACAAGCCGCACGATTATGCTTTTAAATACAAAGCCCACTGGGGTAAAAGGCGCAGGCGAGGTAAAGGGCGGCGCAGGGCACGACAAATATTTAAACTATACGCAGTAAAGCTGCCAATATCGGCGCAAAATACACACAAAAGGAGGGCAGACGCATATGCGCAATACTAAAACGAAAACCGATTTCCAAGGCAAGTGTCTGCCCAATATGCGCTCGCGCAAAGGGGGCGTATTGATACCGGCGCTATTCTTAATGGTGCTTTTCATCGCCCTTGGCGGTGCATTGTTGTCCATGGGGCAAACGGGCGCAGGCATAACCACAAGCGCGGTAAAAGCGCATCAAGCGTATTATACGGCAAAATCCGCACTGGATCTTTTCACGTCATCTCTTACGGGAGAATACGTGGTAAACGCCGAAACCAAAGAGCCTTTTAAAAGCTTAAACGAAATGCTGTCCCCTATGGAAAAGGGCAACAAAATAAGCGCAGTGGGAACAGCGGCAGGAGATGCCAGCGTAGAAATAACCTGCACCGACAAGGTGATAGAGGATTTGCTTACAACGCAAACTTTTTTGATAAAGGCAACAGGCACTTGCGGCACAGCCGAGCGCACATTAACAAGAGAAATTACCTTAGAGCGCAAATTTAACGGCAAGTTTGAGGGGCAATGCCTTGGCACCGGTGTTGGCGGCGCAAAGACAGATTATACTATAAGCGGCCGGCCGCTTGGCAATGCCAGCCTTAACGCAAAAATAAAGGGTGGTCTGCGCGTTGAAAATGCAAAAACGTTTAACATGTTCAACGTGACGATAGATGGAGATTTATATATTTGCGCCGAAGGAACTGTTGTGCTTAACGATGTTAAGGTAAACGGTAATGTTTATATTGAGAGTAAAAATCAAAGCGTGCTTTTATACGATTGCTATGTTAACGCCACGAATAAAGTGGCGTCACCGAAAACAATTCTTATTTCTAAAAAGCAGAGCGTGCAAATTGCGGAAAGCTTTCATTCAGATGGCAACATATACGTGGACGCAGTAAAGTTTAACTTGCCAAGAGGGAACAATCTTGTAAAAGCCTCTACAATATATCTTGCAAACCACACTAAAATAAATGGTGGCACTCCTGACGCCACTTTGATAGAAGATGAAACGGCAACATCAATTTTTATGGCGGAATATGGCAAGGTAAACATCTGCAACAAATATTACAATTTCACAGCCGCAAAATGAAAAAGATTACGATTTAGTAATAACTAAACTGAACATTAATAAGCTTTACAAAGCATATCCGATAGACGTAAGCGGCGGAAAGACAGCAAATATTTACATAGATGCCATTACCTTTGCCTTGCTTGAAAATTTAGATGTAACCGGCGATGGAACTGTGAATTTTTATGTAGACGAAGCAGGTGTTTTCTCGCCAAACTTTGTGGTTAATCGTAAAGATGACGCAAAGACAATCTTAAATTTCATAGGAGCTAAGCCTAATTTCACCTTTACACTGCCAGCACTTTCAGGCAAATTAGATGCAAACATATTAGCGCCAAGCGGCAATATATATGGTGTGAATTGTCCTGTAAACGGTGTGATGATATCCTCAAATTATCTTATCTCCAGCACAATCTATAACGCTGTATTAATCGACACACAATCTCCCTTTGCAAACACAGGTAGCCTTGCAATTACAAACGGTGACGAAACAGTAAAGGGCACAGCAGGCGGATATGGAAAATAAGCTTTAAGGCGAAATTAACGCCTTAAAGCTTATTTATTTTTGCTATATACATTATATTGTAGGCAGCGGTGTTGCT
>JAVWZM010000051.1:0-16207 GCA_036661035.1 Oscillospiraceae bacterium | reverse complement strand
CCAAGGCATTCTTGCATAGAACACCTTGGCGCAATTCATATTTTATAGGTGGCTACCCCAACATTTGACAAAGAGCCATTATTATTTGATATTATATAGCACATTAACTTATGTTAGATGGTGCTTTAAATGCCGTAATCGCCTAAATATCCCCTCGCATGGCGATTTTATGCGACAGCCATTGGCTGATGATGCGCAGTATAGCGTTTTGACAAATGCTACATTACGTGTTAAAGCTCATTGCAAAATCATCAAAGGTGCCAAATGGCACAGGCTTTGAAAAGTAAAAGCCCTGTGCAAAGTCGCAGCCGATATCCTGCAAGAACATCATTTGCTCCTCTGTTTCCACACCCTCGCATACCACTTGCATATTCAGCTCTTTCGCAAGCTCTACTATTTTGCGTATTAACACACGGCTCTTGTCCGATGCGTCGGCAACGCGCAAAAATTCGCGGTCTATCTTTATAATGTCAAGGGGAATATTGCGCAGCATATTAAGAGAAGAATATCCCGTGCCAAAATCGTCGAGAGAAATGCGAATACCGCGGCGGCGCAGCTTTTGTAATATGTCTACAAAGTTTTCGTTGGGATCTAAAAACAAAGATTCGGTAATTTCAAATTCCAAAAGCTCGGCGGGTATTTGATAATGGTCGATAATTTCAAGCACGTTTTTAAGATAATCTTTTTTGTAAAATAAAAAGCGGCTTTGATTAATGGAAATAGGCAAGCAAGGGATTTTCATATCCAGTTTTTTGCGCAATACCTCGCACACATGGGTGAGCATGTAAAAATCTACAGATTCAATAAACCCGTTTTTCTCAAACAGCGGTATAAAATTATCGGGCTGAATGATGGTTTTGTCTTGCAGCTGCCAGCGCACCAGTGCCTCGCTACCTGCAACAGTGTAGCTGCCAAGATGTATTTTTGGCTGCAAATACACCAAAAATTCGTTATTACGGATAGCGTCGTCCATCATGTTTTCAAGCTCTTTCTCGCGGTTGAGCGTTTCAAGCATGGCGGAATCGTATACGGCAAAGGTACTGGAATGTACGTTTTTAATGCTATTTGTTGCCATATAAGAATGGTCAATATAAGAGGTGAGAGGCGGAGTGAAATTATTGACATGGCAAACGCCGCAGCTTAATATAAGCTTAAATACAAAATTGTTTTCTTTACTGCTACTGTAATTTGCCACAAGCTCCATAATTTTTTCTATTCTTTCGGATAAAACAATGGGATCATTGTCGTGTACAAGCAAAACAAATCTGTCGGCAACATCTCGGCACAGCAGCTCGCCGGTAATAAGCTGGCTTTTTAATATATTATATATGCTTATCAAAATGCGATCGCCTATTTCGTAGCCGTACATATTGTTAATAGCTTTAAATTTGTTTATATCCACAGTAAGAATGGCGTACTTGCTTTGCCCAATATGCAAAAGCTTTTCGGCATCTCTTGAAAACCCTGCAAGGTTAGAGCCGCCTGTAAGGATATCTGTATAGGCAATGTGCATAAGCGCCTGTGTATGCTTGCGTTTTATGCAGGTGCTGATGAAAAAAAACACACCAAAAGCAAGAATAAGCACGGCAAGTACAGATGCTAAATTAGCCTTTAAGTATTGCACAAGGGAAGTTTTCGCTTGAATGGCATTGTTGGAAGCGGAGATAAAGTCCAAATCGCTTGGTTTAATTGCGGATATGGATTTATCCAATATATTCACCAAAACAAGGGGAAAACTTTTGCTGACACCAAGCGATGCCATGTAAGGCTTTCGAGTGGTGGATATTATAGAAAGGTCGCTTGCCTGCATTTCCTGCAAGGTATAAAGCGCACTGTCGTATTTCTGCGCTACCATATCAACGTCTTTATTTAAAAGAGCCTTTAAACATTCACGGTTGTTTTTGTATGAAACAATATCATATTCGGGATAATTTTCGTCGAAAAATATCTTAGATGCGAAAAAATCTTCATCTACAGCCACGCTAAACTTGCCACTTATGGGTGTACGCATTCCTCGTTTTCCAATAAACACAAAGGGCTTTTCGTCATATTCCTTTGTAATGTTTAAATCAAATTCGTCGGCAAATTCCTTTGAAGAATATATATCACTGACAATATCCACTTTGCCACTTGCCACCATATCTATGCTTTCTTTATAACTGTTTGTGTTTACATAATCAAATTTAATTCCGCTGATTTTGCTTATAAGCTGTAATGTGTCGTATAAAACGCCGGAATTGTTCGCAGATGCTTTTGCTGTTGGGTTATATAGAGCGACACGCAAGCTTTGATGCGTATTTACAAAATCTTTTTCGCTTGGTGTAAGCACAATTTCGCCGTTGGCGTCATCGGAATACCATTTAGAATAAAGCCTACCGCCAAAATCCGGATCAGATGTAAGTATCTTGTACATGGCGGCGTTAAGCGGCTGTAAAACATTGTTGTTGCCGCCGGTGGTTACAAAATAGAACGGATCCACAGTAAAGCAGGCAACAGTTCTGGTTTTGCGGTTTTTACGCAAACCGCCCTCCACCAATGCGTCTAATTTGCCATCGGCTAAATCCGCTTCAATATCAGACATGTACTGATAATAATGTGGTGTATATGTAAAACCGTATTTTTTAGCGTACTCGTCAAATTTTTGGTTTTGATAAGAATTTTGCAAAAGGCCAACGTCCATACCGTTGAATGCGTCGTAATCGTCAAACAAAACCTTGCTGTCTTGGTTTACGCAAAGGGAGCCGCTTTCAAGGCCGGAGGGTACGGCGCAAAAATCAAACATCTTCATGCGCTCCGGCGTGTACTGCATGGTACAAAGCAAATCGATATCGCCGCTCTCAAGACGACGGTTTAAGTTTTCCCAAGAATCGAAAACGTATTCGTATTGCCAATCGGTATACTTGCTTATTTCATCAAGATACGAAACCCCATATCCCTCGTATCTAGCGCCGTGTTTCTCTATAAATCCTGCATAATCAAAATATCCCACACGTATCGTTGTTTTTTGATTATCCTGCGCATTTACAACATCAGAAAAGGGCAAAACAAACAACACACACACTAAAAATACAGCCGCAATGTGCGTAAATACGTTTGTTTTTAACCATTTACAATTTTTAAATATAGACATACTTATTCTCCTAGTTATCTGATTATAGCATAGCTTTTTCAAATATGAAACATATTTTTCAATAAAGCTGAATTTATCTATTGCTTTGTACAAATATATTACGCAATAGTGCTAATATTAAGCAAAAGCTTAGGGAATTTGCACTAAAAAATAAGCATTATTTAATAAAATAAGTAATTATTGCAGATGTAAATATTGTTGTTAATAGCTGCAAATGTGATATAATAACCGCAAGCGGTTACAATACCTGCTCGCGGCGCGATTACGTATACCGTTTTCTCACCGCTAAATCGGCAACCGAAAACATGGCAAATTATATCATAAAAACAAGATTTTTATGATATAATAACTTCAAAGCTGTTATTATACGGAAAGCCGAAAAGTTGCTTGCAAGACGATTGTTTTGCTCCTACTCTGTAGGGGCGGGGCTCTGCTCCGCCCGTGGGCTAATCATACCTGCTCGCGGCGCGATTGTATTTCACAAACAAGTCTGCGGACTTATTTATTAAAAAAACTTATCCTATGTGCGTGCTATCGCGCATGCACAATTAAAACTGTTTTGTGAAACAATTTTAACAATTGGGTTTAAGCAATATAAAGAATAGAGGCTGTTTAAATGAAATTTGAAGATTTAATTAAGAATATTAACCAAAACAAGCTTGCAGGTTGCATATATCAGCGTGCAGGCCAAGGGAAATATCGCGATAGGGTAAGCGTGTATCGTGACGGTAAAATATTCTTTGAAAGATTTTGCTACGGTGAGGCAGCAGGGCTTGTGTTTTCAATGTGGGGCATGCTGGGCGACGAAATAAAATGGCAGTACGAGGCATGCGCCCACTCGCAAAAAACCGAGGTGCCGCAAAAGCTTACGGAAATACAAGATAAAGCACTGCTTTTTGACGACAAGCCTGTATTGTGGGAAGAAACAGACGAGCTGAAAAGCGACAGCGCAAACGGATATTCGCGCCTTGCAATGCTATTTGGTAAGCATTATGGCAATTAATACAGAGGGCTTGTGCGAATTTGCACAAACCGAAAATTTAGATCTAAGCCAAAACAACACCTTTGCAAGCGGCAATCTGGACCAATTTTGCTTCACTGTAAAGGCATCGCCACACGAGTACATATTAACCCTCTTTGGCGAAAGCGAGCTTAGCAGCGCACAAATGCAAGAGGTGCTAAGCACCAGTAAGGGCATGCCGGTAAGCTATGCTGACGGACGCCTTTGTGCGCATATGCACGGTAAAGAGTTTACAATGCTAGAGCTTTCGGCTTCTGCACAGCGGCTTTTAGCCATAGCGCACGAGGCAAAGCTAAGGGTGCTGTGCTGCCATTGCGCAAGCGACGATAATGTTATGCTATATAATGACGGCAACGAGTATAGCGCGCTTTGCATAAATTGCCGAGAAAAAGCAAGCGAACGCCACGCATATAAAGACAGCAGCGTTCGCAGTAGAGATTTTAAAGGCGCAATGCGCGGCGCGCTCATAGCGTTTTTTATTTATATTGTGGCATATCAGCTTGGCAATATCACGCCTATTTTGGGCGGTATATTTGGGTTTTGCGTGGTGGTGGGGTATCAAAAATACGATGGGAAATTCGCTATAAAAAGCGTTGGAATTTGCATTGCGATTTGCTTTGTGTCCATTGCGTTTTCCGAGGTGGTGTCCCTTGGCATTATGCTGTTTCTCGAAAATTTTTGGAATGGCGTGTCGCCCATAAGAGCGTTTATGCTTTTGCCTATCTTTTTATCGGATAGAGCAGTAATGCGAGCGGCTTTGGCGGATTTAATATATGCGTATATACCAATGATGCTAATACATTTATGGTGGTATTTGCGCCAAAAAAAGAGAAACAAGTAAGCAAACGGCAATATGCATAAAAATGCGCGCTGATACTTGACATTTGTCACAAAAAGCTATAAACTATACAATTAATAAGTTGGTGTGCCAAGAAAAGGCTTTGCTTTTATAGTAATGTATTTTTGCGGCGGAATGGAGAAGGATTATGACTCATGCAAGAATACAAAAAATGTGCGCGGCGGCGCTGCTTTGTGCAATAGGCATTTTAATACCTATGATTTCTCCCGTAAAAATAAGTATAGGCCCCATGAGCTTTACCTTGGCAAGCCATGTGGCACTATTCTTAGCAATGTTTATTTCGCCGTCTGTAGCGGCAGTGGTGACAGTGGGTACAACCCTCGGCTTTTTATTGGCAGGCTTTCCGCCCGTTGTTGTGGGGCGTGCGGCAAGCCAAATAGTGTTTGTAATGATAGGCGCATATCTGCTGTGCAAAAAGCCTGATGCTTTTAATAAGCCTGTGCGCATATTTACCCTTGGCGTGTTTTTATCTGTAATTCATGCCGTGTTTGAAATGCTGGTAGTTACCGGCTTTTACTTTGCAGGCGTGCCGCTTAAAGGCACAGTGCTTGGCGTGATATTCGGGCTTGTGGGCGTGGGAACATTTGTACATAGCATGATAGATTTAGGTATCGCGCTTGTAATTTGGATACCTGTTTCCCATGCAATACGCATACCTGTAGCATTTACACTATCTGAAAAACGTAAAATTTAAGATACTGGGTTTCCGATACATTCCACAGTACAGGGTGGTCGGGCGCTGCGGCGCGTACAGCTATTTGCCGCAGCTCCACACCGGCATCACGAGCAGAGCTTTTAAGCATTTTGCAAAATTCGGCTTCCTCGGCAAAATGGCTGCAAGAGCAGGTGGCGAGATATCCGCCGCGGGGCAAAAGCTTCATGGCACGATAATTTATTTCTTTGTACCCACGCATTGCGTTAGTTGCCGTTTTGCGGGATTTCGTAAATGCAGGAGGATCCAGAATAATAAAATCGTATTTTTCCGCGCAGCCTTTTTCAAGGGCAGGCAAAAGCTCAAATACATCTGCGGCAATAAAATCCATATTAACGTCCAGCGCATTGCGCAGGGCGTTTTTCTTTGCCATTTCCACCGCGCTCTCGCTTACATCTACAGCGGTAACATGTGCAGCACCGCCGTATGCGGCATTTAGCGCAAAGGAGCCTGTGTGGGTAAAGCAGTCCAGCACGCGCTTGCCCTTAGCCATTTTTGCCACTAATGCGCGGTTGTATTTTTGGTCTAAGAAAAACCCTGTTTTTTGTCCGTTTTCAAAATCCACTTCATACTCGATATTGTTTTCGCAAATAACAGTGGTGGTGCATGTGGGGATTTCTTCGCCAAAATCGTAAAAGCCTTTGCTTTCGGTTAGCCCCTCAAGGCGGCGAATTGCAACGTCGTTGCGCTCGTAAATAGCGGTAATGTGTTGCCCGTCCTCGCGCAACACGCAAACTAACAATGGAAAGATAATGTCCTTCAGCTTTTCCATGCCAAGGCTGAGCGTTTGTGCAACAAGTATGGAGCCAAAGCGGTCCACAGTAAGGCCGGGGAAAAAATCTGCCTCGCCGAATATCACGCGGCAGCAGGAGATGTCCTCTGCCATTACGGTTTTGCGATATTGCCAAGCGTAGCTTATGCGCCTTTTCCAAAATGCACTGTCAAACACATCATTTGCATTGCGAGAAAATATGCGCAGACGTATCTTACTGCTTTCGCTTAAAAGGGCGGTGCCGAGGTATTTGCCGCTTTCTGTTACCACGTCTGCAATCGAGCCGTTTTCGGCATCTTCGTGTTTTAATATTTCTGCTCCGTACACCCAAGGGTGACCGTTTGTAATGGCGTGTTCGCCTTTTTTGCTTACGGTAAATTTAGGATAATTGCGTTCTTGTTTCATGTTTTACTTCCTTTTAAATTGTATTGTACAGCCCACGAAAAAGCTACGACAATAGCTTACGTCGGCAATATTTATATTCTTATACCTATTATAAGGAATGTATTCTCATCATGCAACATAATTTTAAATGGCGCATCATACTATTTAACAGACAGAATTTGAGGAGGGAATTAAAATGTTTGTTGTAACCTTGCGAAAGGGTGGCTTAAAAAAATTAGCGGTAGTGGCTGTTTGCGGTGCTATTTTAGTGGGCGGAGCAATAGGCGTTTCTGCACTGATTGATGGCAAAAACGACAAGTATGCCGAGGACGTGGTTGCTGTAACAGACGAGGCTGTAGCATCTGCCGATGTACGCAGCATGAAAATCGCATCGCCACAGGAACTTGTGGCAATGCTTGGCACATATGGCATTACGGCAGATGCCGCCTCAGCACAGGTAATCAGCGTAAAAGTGCCGCGCAAATGGGACGACAGCTTTAAGGCGTTTAACGAAGTGATCAAGGAAAGCGGTCTGGATTTATCGAAAGCAAAGGGCAAAAAGCTGGACAAATGGCTTTTAATGGTGCCTGCCCTATGCATTGGCGAAGAAAAAACCTATGCTGTGGTACTGGTAAATAAAGATAAACCCGTGGGAGTCTATCTTTTAAAAAAGCCCTCAGGCGAGGTGCTTAGCGTAAAACCGGCGTCAGTGGCACAGCCATTATTGCCGGAAGAAAAAGCCGCTAACGCAGATTTTGGAGAGGAAGCCGTGCCGCCTGAGGACGCCGTCGCTAATGTGCCGATAGATCCAAACGCACCTGCGGCAGCACCCACAGACGAGGCAATGCCAACAGAATAGCACTATGCAAAACACAAGGCACACCTATATATTTTAGTGCAATAAATATATAGGTGTGCTATAATAATTTCAAAGCATGCCTTACGGCAACGCTTGCACCTTGGCTTTTTTGCAGTTTGACTGCACTCCACACCCTCCGTAGGGGCGGCAGCTCTGCTCCGCCCGTTAGGGTTTTGCAATGTTATTGCATTTTGCAACCTAACTGCACTCCACACCCTCCGTAGGGGCGGCACTATTGGTTAGTGCAAGGCAATTAAAAACGCACATTATGCACTTTCCAATGCCATAACACCTCCCTTGCGCGCCGTCGCGATAGCGCGCGCAACGAACAGTGATTAATGGTAAATAGCATTAAAAGTAAAGCAGACACCCACCGAGCGTCCTACGAGGCGCATGGGTCCGCTGCGTGCGGTCAGCGGCACCTTTCTGGTATCTCTTTCGGTGGCGAAAGAGATACACTACGTAGTATTACGTAATCGCGCCCTTGGCGCGTGTTCTTATTTAGCCTTGCTTTATGCATGGACAAATATAGTGATTAGTACTGTCATATATTAAAAAAAATTAACACTGTCATATATAAAAAGAACAGCGCACTGCAAAGTGCAATCAACTATGAGAAATGCAATAACATTGCAAAAACCCAACGGGCGGAGCAGAGCCACCGCCCCTACAAAGTGGGGAGAATACGGCACGATTGCAATACACCTAGATTGCAGAGTGGCTGCACTCTGCTCCGCCCGTGGGCTATTATAACGGCTCATAGCACAATTACATATGCCGCTTTCTCACCGCTAAAGCGGAAAGCGAAAACATGGCGAATTATAGCATAAAAATAAGATTTTATGCTATAATTATTTATTATCAGCTTGTGAATAAATATAGGAGAAACAAATGCGTTTAGATAAATATGTAAGCACGGCGGCGGCGCAAAGCCGCAGTGACGCCAAAGGAACAATATTGCACGGTCAAGTTAGCGTAAACGGTGTTATCTGCAAGAAATCCGACACGCAGGTGGACGAAAACGACGAAATCGCGCTTCTTGGCAATGTGCTTTCTCACAGCGAATATGTATATATAATGGTGGATAAGCCCATGGGCGTGGTTAGCGTAAGCATGGACAAGCGCGATAAAACCGTGGTGGATTTAGTGCAAAGCGATTATCCCCGCCGCAAGCTTTTCCCGGCAGGGCGTCTTGATAAAAGCAGCACAGGCTTTGTGCTTTTAACGGACGATGGCAATTTTGCCCACGATATTTTATCCCCAAGGCATCATGTGAGCAAAACATACGAGGTGCTTTTAGACACTCCCCTCACGCAAAGCATGATTGACGGCTTTGCAAACGGCGTAACTTTAGCAGACGGCACAAAGCTGGGCGGTGCCACGGTAGAGGCAATAGGCAGCGATGGCCTTCTTGTGCGCGTGGTGCTGGCACAGGGAGTTTATCATCAAATTAAACGTATGTTTGGAGTTTATGATGCAGGTGTAAACGAGCTAAGGCGTATTGCAATAGGCGGATTAGCGCTGGATAGCACCCTTGGGCTTGGCGGTTACAGAGCAATTACAAAAGAAGAACTGTCAAAAATTACACAGCGCGAAAGCAACTGAATTTCAAAATTTACACACATTTAACGTATATTATTAACATCAAACAACACGCATAAGTGCTTTTGAAAAGGCTTGTTTTCTAAATTACACAATAAATGTTAAATTAAATTGTTGAAATATGTTGCAAAAGTCATAAATATTGTGTAAAATAGAGAGCATACGGACGGGTTATTGTTCAAAATCACAAGCGGCCCACAAATGGGGCTTAAAAGAAGGGAAACGGGTTTTATGGCTAACAGAGTTTTTCAGGGCGTTGTTTACCAAATGAAAGATGCAATCGACAGAATGGTAGGGGTAGTAGATGAAACAGGCACGGTTATATCCTGTTCAGATTTAAACCGTATCGGCGAGGTGCGCGAGAGCATTGCGGCAGACCGCCTTACGGCAGGGGATTGCTTTGTAAGAGATGGCTATACCTATCATCTTTTCAGCTCCAACAAGCGCAACGATTATGCGGTGCTTGTTGAGGGGCAGGACGAGCTTGCAGCCAGATACGCCGCAATACTTGCCATAAGCATGCAAAGCATCAAGCAGTACCACGACGAAAAATTTGATAAAGCAAATTTTATCAAAAATGTGGTACTTGATAATATTTTGCCGGGAGATATCTACGCAAAGGCGCGTGAATTGCATTTTTCAACAGACGTGTCGCGTGTAGTATTGCTAATTCGCGTTTCAAACGGCGCGGATATGTCGGCATATGATGTGCTTAGCGGTTTGTTTCCGGATAAGCAGAAGGATTTTGTTTTCAATATATCCGAAACAGATACCGTGCTTGTTAAAGAAATTAAACGCTCTATAGAGCAGCACGACATCGAAAAGCTTGCCTCAAGCATAGTAGATACCCTTAGCGGCGAGCATTATATCAAGGCTGTAGTAGGCATTGGCACACCCATTGCCAATGTAAAGGATTTGGCTACCAGCTTTAAAGAGGCTCAGATAGCTATGGAGGTTGGCAAGGTGTTCGACACCGAGCAATCTATCATCAGCTATGATTCTTTGGGCATTGCAAGGCTTATTTATCAGTTGCCCACAACATTGTGCGAAATGTTCCTAAAGGAAGTATTCAAGCAAGGCAGCATTGAAAGCCTAGACACTGAAACACTTTTCACCATTCAGCGTTTCTTTGAAAACAATCTTAACGTCAGCGAAACAAGCCGTGGCTTGTTTGTGCATCGCAATACATTGGTTTATCGTCTTGAAAAAATCAAAAAGCTTACAGGGCTTGATTTGCGCGAGTTTGATGACGCTATTGTGTTTAAGGTTGCTCTGATGGTAAAGAAGTATTTAAGTGCCAACCCTGCAAAGTATTAAACACGTACAAAAATGGGCGCACCGAGGGGTGGACAGGCAGGAGCGATATCAGTCTGTCAACCTCTGACACGGCGCCCCATTTTTTTGTTACAGGCATTATAAAGGAGTACCATATGATACAATTTCACGGAGTGAAAAAAGAATATCCGGGCGGCATAGTGGCGCTTAAAGACGTAAATCTCGACATTAAAAAAGGCGAGTTTGTGTTTGTTTTAGGCCATTCAGGTGCCGGAAAAAGCACTTTTCTTAAATTGATTTTACGTGAGGAAGTAGCCACCGAGGGCACTGTGATAGTAAACGGGCACGACCTCAATAAGATAAAACAGCGGGATATCCCCTTCATGCGCCGCGGCCTTGGCGTTGTGTTTCAAGATTTCCGCTTAATACCCACCATGACGGCATACGAAAATGTGGCGTTTGCCATGCGCGTTACAAATATTCCCGAAAAAGAAATTAAACGCCGAGTGCCCTATGTAATGGGGCTTGTCGGCCTTAGCAATAAAGCACACAGCCTTCCGCAGGAGCTTTCGGGTGGCGAGCAGCAGCGCATAGCCTTGGCGAGGGCTCTTGTACATTCGCCACAGATTATCATTGCAGACGAGCCTACGGGCAACATTGATCCGGAGCTTTCGGTTGAAATTATGGAGCTTTTACAGGCGATAAACAGCGTGGGCACAACAGTGGTTGTGGTTACCCACGAGCATGAGCTTGCGCATCGCTTTAATAAACGCATCATCACTATAGACCATGGCGAGGTAGTGCGCGACACCACCGGAATGGGGGCACGCATATGAAGTTTTCAAGCTTTAAATACCTTGTAAAACAAGGCTGGCATAATATGATTGCCAACAGATTAATGACCTTCGCCTCATTTGGCGTGCTTACAGCGTGCCTTGTAATTACGGGCGTGGCGATGCTTTTATCCATGAATTTAAACGCGTATATGGCGTATCTTGGCAGCCAAACCGCCGTAGAAGCGTTTCTTGAGGACACTGTAGACAGCCCTGCGCGCGATGCCTTAGAGCAAACTATAAAAGCTATGCCCGAGCAATCGGAATATGTTTATATATCCAAAGAGGCAGCCGTTGAGGAAATGGGCGAGATAATGGACGACGACAAGGAATTGCTAAAGGAATATTCCGGCGCAAATAACCCCGGAAACCCTTTCCCTGCGTCCTTTCGTGTATTTGCAAGGGATCCTGCCGATGTACCTGTGCTTGCCCAAAAGCTGACGGCAATGCCGGGCGTATATCATGTGGAAACCCCAAGCGAAATGTCCACAGTGCTTTCAAATATGAAAAAAATAGTTAATTTCGGCGGCTGGGGGTTAATCATAGCACTTGGCGTAGTAAGCGTGGTGGTTATCAGCAACACCATACGCCTTACTGTTTTTGCAAGGCGCAAGGAAATTAATATTATGAAATTTGTTGGCGCAACCAATTCGTTTATTCGCCTACCGTTTTTTGTAGAAGGCATGACGGTTGGCGCGCTTTCGGGGGCATTATCCACAATAATCGTACTTGGCTCCTACAGCGCCGTGCTAAGATATCTTACAACGCCCGATGCCGCGTGGCTTTCGTTTTTTACCAAAACGGTACTGCCTGTGGGCGATGTATGGGCATTTATCTTTGTTGGATTTATAGCGTTTGGCGTTATTATAGGCAGCATAGGCACTACGTCCAGTATACGAAAACACTTAAAGGTTTAGCTGATGGTGCAGAGCGTGTTTATTTTGCAAAACACAAACAGCATGCCGAAAAACATTGACTTAAACGGAGGACTACAATGCATATTAAAAAAAATATAAGCCGCTTGCTCTGCTTATTGTTAGCGGCAATTATGATGCTGGCGTGCGGCTCTGCATTGCTTATGACCGCAGGCGCGGAAACACCGTCGGAAAAGCTGCAAAGGCTTGAAAAAGAAAAAATAGCCATTGAAGAAAGCATTAAAACAGACGCCAATAATGTTAAAAAGGCAGTGCAAACCAAGGCGGCTTACGCTAAAAAGGCAGAAATAGAGCGTCAGCAGCTAGAGCTTTTGGGCGCGTCTATTCAGGCAACTCAAGCATCGCTTGAAGAAAAGAAACTAGAAATAGAGCAAAAAATATTAGATATTCAAGTTACCAAAGATACCTTTGAAAAGCGAATGGTAAGCACCTATGTAAATAAAGACCGCAGCTCCTTGTCTGCACTTTTGGCAGTGAAAGATTTTTCTCAGCTTTTGCGTGTGGGCGAAAACATTAAGGCTATTGCAAGGCATGATACCGAAATGCTGGAAATGTTGCGCGAACAGCAAGCACAGCTTGAGGAAATGCGCGCCCAGATTGAAGCCCAGCTTGCAGAGCTTGAGGCACAGCAGGCAGAGCGAGAGCGTTTAAAGGCGCAGTACGAGCAAAGCATGATAAAGGCTCAGCAGCAAGCAGACGCAGCAGCGGCGGCAAAAGCGGCAAATGAGGCAGCATATGCTGAATTTCTGCCCAAGTATGAGGCCGGCGTGCGCGAATGGGAAGCGTGGGTAGCTCAAGATTCTCAAGGCGGAGAGTTTATAGGCGGCGTATTTTCGTGGCCTGTACCGGGATATACAAGGATAAACTCGGGCTTTGGCGAAAGGCGCATAATTTACGGCAAGGTGGATATCCACAGAGGCATTGATATTCCGGCTCCTGCGGGCACCCCTGTGTATGCGGCGGCAACCGGTACAGCGTCTACCATGGGCCATCACTGGACCTATGGCAAATGCGTTAAAATATCCCATGGCGGTGGCGTGGTATCGGTGTATGCGCACATGTCCGCAATAGCGGCAGGCGTGTCGGACGGTACAACGATTACTAAAGGGCAGCTTATAGGATATGTAGGAAGCACAGGAAATTCTACTGGCAATCACTTACATTTTGAAGTGGATAAAAACGGTGCGCCTGTAAATCCGGCAGGATATTTGCAAGGGTAATGGTATATTTATACCGAATGTTTGTGTTAATTGTCCGTGCGTAAAATTGAATGCATAGGATAAGCTATATTATGGCATACGAAAGAAGGAAATGTATTGCAAAACCGCAGCAAGCTGGTGCGCGTAGCGTGCCTTGTTATCGCCGGATTAATGACGGCATCTATCGTAATACCGCTGATTATGCAGCTAACTTTTTAAAGGGGAAAAGCTATGAATAAAAAAATATCAGTAAACCTTGCAGTTGCCATAGCCATTATCGCTATGACGGTTACTTTTTCCATCACCATGATTTTGTCTATGAAAATATTCGACAAAACCGTGTCTTCTGTGCGCGAAAAAGAAATTCTATATAATAAAATTGCCGAAATCGACAAGCGCGTGCGCGCAGATTATTACGGCACTATCTCGGACGAAACCTTGTTCGACATGATTAGCGTTGGATACATGGCAGGTATTGGCGACGGCAAAAACGCCAAATATTATACCGCAAAGCAATATGCCGAGCTTTTGGATATACAAGACGGCAAGGTAATCGGCGTAGGTGTAGAGGTGATAAAGCAAGGCAACAGCTATGCGCGCGTGATAGAGGTGTATCCCGATTCGCCTGCGGCGCTTGCCGGCATACAGAAAAATTATACGCTTACTAAAATAGGCGATACAGATTTAAAGCCTCTTTCGCTAGAGCAGATACAAGGGCTTTTGCGCGGAGAGCAAGGCACGGAAATTAGCCTTACGTATCTTGACCATACAGGCATAGAGCAACCTCCTATTACATTGCGCCGTACCCCTTACGAGCGCAAAAGTGTGGAATATGTAATGCCTACAGGCAAAAACATCGGCTATGTAAAAATTTCTATATTTAATAATAAAACTGCCGCCGAACTGGACGGCGCGGTAAACGATTTGCAAAAACAAGGTGCAGCAGCTCTTGTGTTCGATTTGCGCAATAATGCAGGCGGTCTTTTAGAGGGCGCTGTAAGCTGCATAGACGTGCTATGCCCCGCAGGAGCAATAGGCAGTACAGAGGATAAATACGGCGAGGTGCGCAGCCTTGGCCTTTCGGACGCTGTAGACGTAAAGCTGCCAATGGTAGTGCTTACAAACGGTAATACAGCCAGCGCGGCAGAGCTTTTTGCAAGCGCAATACGAGATTTTGGAAAAGGCAAGCTTGTGGGCACCAAAACCTATGGCAAGGGCACTATTCAGTGCGCTCCACAGCGCCTGTCCGACTCCTCTGCCATCAGCTATACCACAGGCAAGCTTATTACTGCCAAGGGAGAAAGCTTTGACGGAGTAGGCATTGTGCCGGACGAAGAAATATCGCTAAAGGCAGAAGAAGAACAAAACTTTTACGATTTAACAGTGGATACAGATACACAGATACTGCGTTCGTTTGAGGTGGCGCAAAGCTTGCTCGTTAAGAGTGGCAATGTTGCCACGCCTCCGGCGGCGTCATCGTCTGTAAGCACGGAAAACCCTGCGTCGGCACCTGCCGCGTAGAGGTATTAACAACAGTTAGCATGAGGGTATTATGAATTTAACAGATGTCGGCGTCATTCGCTCCATTTGCACAAAACACGGCTTTGAGCTTTCTAAGGGCTTTGGACAAAATTTTATCGTAAACGCAGGCATTTGCCCCAAAATAGTAACAGCTAGTGGCATTACAAGCGATTGGGGCGTTATTGAGGTAGGCCCCGGCATTGGCGTGCTAACGGCAGAGCTTGCCAAAACCGCAAAAAAAGTGGTAGCAGTAGAGGTAGATAAACGACTGCCTGCCGTTCTTGCGGAAACTTTAAGCGAATTTAGCAATGTGGAAATAGTGCTTGAAGACATTTTAAAATGCGACATCGCCGGTATGCTGCGTGATAAATTTGCAGGCATGCCTGTAGCCGTGTGTGCAAATTTGCCCTATTATATTACAAGCCCTATTATTATGCGCCTTTTAGAGGAGCGACTTCCCATAGAAAGCATTACAGTAATGGTGCAAAAAGAAGCGGCAACACGTATATGCGCGCTGCCCGGTACCCGCGAGGCAGGCGCAATCAGCTATGCAGTGCATTATTACGCAAAGCCGGAGGTGCTGTTCAATGTGCAGCCGGGCAGCTTTTATCCGCCACCAAAGGTTACAAGCGCGGTTATTCGTTTGTCGCTGCATAAAGAGCCGCCTGTAATGCCAAAAGACGAAAAACTAATGTTTCGCGTTATTCACGCCGCTTTTGGCCAAAGACGCAAAACTGCCGCCAACGCTATCAGCGCAGGTCTTGGCATGGAAAAAGCAAGGGTGCTAAATGCGCTTGACGCATGTGGCTTATTATTAACAGTGCGCCCGGAGCAGCTTACATTGGCTCAATACAGCGCTTTATCCGACATATTATGAAAAGCTTTTAAAAAAACAAGTTTTTTTGCAAATAAGGCTTGATTTTATGTAAATCTTTTGATATAATAATCAAGCACTCGAAAATTCGTGGTGCATGTAATGCTAAGATGCTGGTGTAGCTCAGCTGGTAGAGCAGCTGATTTGTAATCAGCAGGTCGGGGGTTCAAATCCGTCCACCAGCTCCATCTTTTGCAAAGCATTATATGGGAGAGTTCCCGAGTGGCCAAA
>JAVWZM010000050.1:0-16466 GCA_036661035.1 Oscillospiraceae bacterium | reverse complement strand
CTTTTAGAAGGTGACCCCCGCCAAAAGTTGTAAACCATCTCCCCGGACAAAGTGTAAACCATCTCATACTTGACAAAAGCCCCGCCCCTACAGAGTAGGCACGAATAGACGCTATATTTATGGCTTTAGCGGCGAGAAAACGGTATACGTATTCGCGCCGCGAGCCGTATAATAACCGCTTGCGGTTATTATACCACATTGCTTAAAGGCTGTACAAGCGGAGTGATTTCTTGCGTGCAATGTGCATATTTGCATATGGGATAAAAGCGTAAAAAAGCGCAGGACACACAATGTGTGTCCTACGGCAAATTGCAAAAAGACTTTATCTTGCGGAGAGTTTAATCCGCTTTTGTTTTTCTGTTAATATTGATTGCGGCGGCGTTTCATTGCTTTGCGGTAAAAGCCATAGGCTGTTAAAAGTAGCATGATACCAAGCATTACAGGTATCAGCCAGCCATTGCCGTTTTCGTCAAAGCTTTTCATTTCGCTCCATGCTAAATCCATAGCGGTGTTCATTTCATCTGAAAGCACGTTCATGGTTTCGGTTTTTTCCAAAACCTCGGCAGGGGGATATGCAATGGGGCTGTTTTTAATTTCGTCCGGCAAAAGCTGCATTGCATCAAGCTGAGGAGTGGAATATCCGATAAATTCACAGTTTGCAAGGGCAACATCTGTTTCGCACATAAAGTTGATAAACATTTCCGCCGCCTCTTTATTTCTGCTGCCTTTAGGAATACACATAGCATCTACAAAATAGTTTGTGCCTTCCTCGGGTATACAAAAAGCAAGGTCGGGGTTATCTTTTATCATCATCATGGCATCACCGGCGTAATATGGCGCAAGTGCCGCCTCGCCGCCGCCCATTTTGTCGAAAATTTCGTCCATAACATATGCCGAAACAAGATGCTTTTGTGTTTTAAGCTCCTCGTTTAATATTTTAAGCTCGGCAGGTGTGGACGGGTTCATGCTCATGCCTAGCTTTTTGGCGGCTATGGCGTATGCGTCACGGCTGTTGTTGAACATTAATATATTGTTGGTATAACGTTCGTCCCACAGGCTGTTCCATGAGGTGATTTTTTCCTCTACCATGGTAGTGTTGTACACTATGCCCACAAGCCCCCATGTATATGGCACACAGTATTCGTCTTTGGGATCGTAGCTACGCCCTTTATATTGCTTGCCGATAAGGCTGTAGTTTGGAATATTGGCAAAATTCAGCTTTTCCAGCATGCCCTCTGTGCGCATTTTGCCTATCATGTAATCGCTTGGGATAATTATATCGTAATCTCCGCCGCCGCTGCGCAGCTTGGAATAAAGGCTTTCGTTGGTATCGTAGGTGTTATACACCACGCGAATACCCGTGAGCGCCTCAAATTCCTTAATTACGTCCATGGCATCGTCTGTGCCATCGGAAATATATAAACCCCAGTTATATACGTTTAATGTAACTTTATCGTTCTTAAATTTTTCCCAGTCATAGCCGGGGCGCGTTTCGAGCGCAAGTGCGGATATTGGCATTACGGCACAAAGCACAATTGCCAACAAAGCGCATAAGGTTTTTTTCATTATCCACCCTCTTTTCAGCTTTGAATATTAAAATGTTTTATATAGCTACTTACCTTGACATGTATATTCCCTCTTGGGGCAATTCTATGCGCCGACAAAATTCCGACGCGCAATGTCAATGTGCGCGCACATTGCTATGTCAGTTTGTAAAAGAGCTTTTGCGTGACTGCCGTTTTTCCATATGAGAATCAGCTGCGTTTAAGATGAGAATAATGCTTAAAATTACCACAAACATTATGGTGGAAAGGGCATTTATCTCTGGGCTTACTTTCTTACGCGTCATGCTGTATATGGCTATGGGCAAGGTTTGCATTGTGCCGCTTGTGAAGTACGATATTATAAAATCGTCTATGGAATAGGTAAGGCAGATTAAAAACGCCGACAGCACCGCAGGCATTATTTCGGGCAAAACCACCTTGAAAAACGCCTGACGCGGATTACAGCCTAAATCCAGTGCCGCCTCGTACATGCGCACGTCCATTTGCTTTAGCTTGGGCGAAACGTTAAATATTACATATGGCAGGCAAAAGGTAATATGCGCTATCAGCAATGTGGCAAGGCCGAAAACGCGCAGCATTGCGCCGTCTTGCCCGCCAAGCTTTTGCAAAAAGCCGTTTGCCATGTTTTTGTATACTACAAATAAAAGCATCAGAGAAACGCCTGTTACTATTTCCGGATTTATCACGGGCATATAGCTGATATTTAAAACAAGGCTGCGTGTGCCGCGTTTCATGTTGTTGATGCCTATTGACGCCATAGTGCCTATTACCGTAGCTATAGATGCCGAAATAAACGCCACTACAAGTGAAAGGGCAAGGCTTTTTAATATCATTTCGTTTTGAAACAGGTTTTTATACCAATCCAGCGTAAAGCCTGTAAACACAGTTCGGCTTTTAGACTGGTTAAAGCTAAACACCGCCATTACTGCTATAGGCACATACATAAAAGAAAACACCAAGATAAGATATGCCGCGCGGAATGTCTTCGCTCTGCGTTTGCGCATTATATAACGCCCCCTTCCAGCTCGTCGCCGCCGGTGGTAAAGCTCATGCATAGCAGCACAATTACCATTAAAACAAGGCTCATTGCACTGCCAAGATTGTAATTATAGCTGTTTCCCAAGAACTGCATTTCGATTAAATCGCCTATTAATAAATTGGAGCCGCCGCCAAGCATACGGCTGATAATAAACGTAGAAATGCTCGGCACGAAAACCATGGTAATGCCCGTGGTGATACCCGGCATTGATAGCGGAATAAGCACCTTTGTAAGCACGCGTGTGCGCCCTGCGCCTAAGTCCTCGGCTGCCTCGATGATGCTGTCGTCTATTTTTACCATAATGGTGTATAAGGGCAAAATCATAAACGGCAAATAGTTGTACACCATGCCAAGCACTACAGCGCCTTGAGTGTTTATCATTTCAAATGGGCCGATGCCAACCATGCCAAGCACACGGTTAATGATGCCGTTACGCTCTAAAAGCGTCATCCATGCATAGGTGCGAAGCAAAAAGTTCATCCACATGGGCAGCATTACAAGCATCAGCATTATTTTTTGCTTAGATGCGCGCATACGCGAAAGCATGAACGAAAGCGGATAAGCTATTACTAAGCAAATTACCGTGGCTATCGCCGCCAATATGATGCTGCGCACAAATACAGGCGCGTATCTGCCAAGGCCTGTAAGGTTATCAAATGTAAAATGTCCTGCTTTATCTGTAAATGCAAAATATACTACTATTAAAAGGGGAATAGCTATGAAAATACTCATCCACACAATGTATGGATATGCCGTGAGCTTGCTTTTCATCGCTTACTCCTCCATTCTGTGCATTATATGAATTTCTTCGGGGCCTATCAGCATGCCGATAGCTTCGCCCGGCTGTGATGCCTGTGTGGAATGAATAATCCATTCCACACCGCTTTGCTCTACATGCATTTCGTAATGTACGCCTTTGAATATCACATTTTTTACAATGCCCGTAAGCTGGCCTTGAATACAAGGTACTACCTTGATATCCTCAGGGCGCACCACTACGGTGATAGGCTCGTTAATTCCAAAGCCTTTATCCACACAAGCAAAGGCTTGGCCGCAAAACTCCACGTTGAAATCGCGTAGCATTATGCCGTCTATTATGTTAGATTCTCCGATAAAATCCGCAATAAAAGCGTTTTTAGGCTCGTTGTAAATGTCTTGTGGTGTGCCGATTTGCTGTATATCTCCGCCGTTCATCACAACCACAGTGTCGGACATTGTTAATGCCTCCTCTTGGTCGTGAGTAACGTATATAAATGTAATATCCATGCTTTGCTGAATACGCTTTAGCTCGTATTGCATCTCCTTGCGCAGCTTTAAATCCAGTGCGCCGAGAGGCTCGTCTAGCAAAAGCACTCGTGGGTTATTTACAAGGGCACGGGCGATGGCAATGCGCTGCTGCTGCCCACCGGAAAGCGTGAGAGTGTTGCGGCGTTCGTAGCCTTTTAGGCCAACCATTTCCAGCATTTCCAATACGCGCATACGTATTTCTTTTTCGTCTGTTTTTTTAAGCCGCAGGCCAAACGCCACGTTTTCAAACACATTAAGATGTGGAAACAGGGCATACTTTTGAAACACGGTATTTACCTCGCGCTTATGGGGAGGAAGGGCTGTAATATCTTTACCGTTAAACAAAACGCTGCCCGATTTTGGCTCTACAAAACCGCCGATTACGCGCAAGGTAGTTGTTTTGCCGCAGCCTGACGGCCCTAGCAATGTTACAAATTCCTTATCGTGAATATTAAGACTTAGGCCTGTTAAAATAGGCTCTTGGTCAAAATCTACCTCAATATTATTTAAGGCAATTATTATACTGTTGTCCAAAAATAAATCCCCCTTTAGCGTCAGCGATTTGCAGTGCTTGTTTTTTTATTGTTTTCTTTAAAATCCGCAATTTTACAAAAAAATATTTTTTTGCATGCAAGGCTAAATATATATATTTATTCACTGTTTGTCAATAGTTTGACGTAATATTTTTATTTGCGGCACTTGACAGGGTATGGTACATATCTGTTATAATATATAAATCAAAGCCGTAAATGCGGTAATTTTTTTGAAAGGGCTGGGTTTTTTTATGTTTTCGCCAAAGAGCGAACGACTTAAAGCAGTCGTAAAATATGCTTGTCTTATCCTTGGCGCGGCAATACTGTCTTTTGGTTTATACAATGTTCACTCGCAAAGCAATATCACGGAGGGCGGAGTGCTTGGCATGACGCTGTTTTTGCACCATTGGCTTGGCATTTCCCCTGCAATATCCGGGTTTGTAATGGACGTAAGCTGCTATATTTTGGGATATAAATATCTTGGAAAGCAGTTTGCCAAATATGCAATTGTAGCTAGCTCAAGCTTTGCATTTTCCTATTCTGTTTACGAGCAGTTTCCACCTATTTTACCGGATTTATCCAGCCACCCTGTCTTTGCCGCCATTGTGGGCGGTTGCTTTGTAGGGCTTGGCGTAGGGCTGGTAGTGCGTGTGGGCGGTGCCTCAGGAGGCGACGATGCTCTGGCTATGGTTATCAGCAAAAAAACAGGACTACCCATAGAAAAAGCGTATCTTTTTACAGACCTTGTGGTTCTGGCAATGTCGCTTTCGTACATTCCTATTGTAAAAATATTGTGCTCGCTTATCACTGTAACGCTTTCGTCGTTTATCATTGGGCGCATACACGGAAAGGTTGGCAGTAAAGCAAAAACTTAAAAGAATTTACGGTGCTTTTACAGCGCTGTATAATATAAAAACTTTTCTTCACATATAGAATTTTCAAACAAAGTATAAGTTGCTATATACAATTAAAACCACTTTTGCGGTTTAACAGATAAGGGGCTGATTTTATCAGCCCCTTATCTGTTTTATGCTTTTATTGCCCAGCGCATTTTAGCCGAAGATGCGCGTGGATTTATATAACATTCCTCTTGTGACGGCCTAATAATTTCGCTTGCAATTTCGCTGTAAATGCCATCTCGCTTAAGCTGCTTAAAGCTTTTTTTAACAAGCCTGTCCTCGCCCGAATGGAAAGACAAAATAGCCACGCGCCCACCCTTTGCAAGCACAGTCGGCAGCTTTTCCAAAAACTCGTACAGCACCTCAAACTCGCTGTTTACATCTATGCGCAATGCCTGAAAAGTGCGCTGACAAGATTTTTTTACAGCGTCCTTTCTGCCCTCTTTCGGCAAAAAGGCAAGCGCCTCGTCTATAGTATCTCTCAGTGCTGTAGTGGTGGATATTTCTATCCCTTTCGATATTTTCAAAACTACTGCTCTTGGTATTTCTTTTGCATATACCTCGTCGGCGTTTTCGATTAACATGCCTTCAAATTCCGCCTGAGTGATATATTTTAAACGTTCTGCCGCGCTTTCGCCTTTTAGTGGGTTTAGCCGTAAATCCAGAGGCCCTACTGTTTTATAAGAAAAGCCCCTATCGGGATTATCTATTTGCATGGAGGAAACGCCTAAATCTGCAAGGACAAAATCGAATTTCCCTGCGCTTTCGGCAACCATATCTATATTCGCAAAATTAAGCTGTACTACAGATAATATATCCTCGCCATAGCCTAAATTTAATAGGCGATTTTTAGTTTTTTCTATCTCGATAGCGTCCACATCAAGACCGTATAAATGCCCCTTGCCGTCTAGGCATTTCAGCATTTCTTGCGTGTGGCCGCCGTAGCCCAAGGTGGCGTCAAGCCCTGTTTGCCCCGGCTTTATCTGCAAAAACTCCAATATTTCTTTTACACATATAGAAATATGCATGCCAGCAGGTGTGCTGCCTCTTTCGATAACCTTGGCGATATCCTCGGCATATTTTTCGGGCGCAAGCTCTTTGTATTTTTCTTTGTAACTTCTTGGGTGCGTGCCTTTATAGCGCACACGGCGCTTATGCTCTGTGCCTACCTCGGTGCTTATACCGCTTTCAGACGCAGGCTTGGCATTTATTATTTCTGCCATTTTAAACCTCCATGCGCCATCGCGCATTATCTCTACACTGTAATATTAGGTCTGTCTTGGTCGCCGTCTGCCTTAAACATGGTAAAGCCCTTATTTTGGCTAGTGAAGAAAAAATATTCCGTGTTTTCGTATAAAGGCGGATTAAGATAATTTGGTATAATGTTTTCGTCGTCGCGCACACGCTCGCAAAAGCCTGCCTTTGCCATTGTTTTGGGGCAAATGCCATAGCAATACATGTCGGCATATTCCGCATTTTGCGATATAATCAGCTCGTTAATGCCATAGCCAAGTGCGGTAATGGCACTGCGCTTTCCGATATAATCTACAATGCGCAATATGTTTACGCCATCAACCTTTGTGGTGCGTGTAACTAATAGCTGTGCCGCTTTGCCGTTTTCGTATAGGCCCCATACGTCGTAGCTTTGGCGCGGATAATTAAAATATCTGCGCGCAAGATACCATAAATCTTTATATGGTACAAGGGCTTTATCCGGCGTATAATCGCGGTTTAGCATTTCTACACTGTCTATATGCACAAGGGAATTTCCGCTTTGCACAGGGCGAATACGCTTTTTCGCAATGCGCGCCACTTTGTATTCGTCTTTATCCGCAAGGCGGTAATAATGCGGCAGACGCTCGGCTGTATAGCCTAAAAAAGAATAAAACACCATGGTTTTTTCTCTTATATTATTGCACGCCATTACCCTTGCACCTGTAAGAGATGGCAATGCGGACATAAGCTCCAGCCCTGTTCCGTTTTTGCCTTTTTGCGCACACCAAATAGACACCCAAATATCGGGTGCCTCGCTTTTGTTTGCAAGTATGTAGCCAACCGCAGCCACTATTTTACCGTCTTCCTCACAATAGGCAAAATGCAGGCTGTCGCCGCTTGCATAATAAAATTCAAACATATCTTCAATATGCAAAAGAGGGTGCTTTTCTCCCCAGTTTGCGTCTAAAAACTCTATTATTTTGGTTTTGTCCGATAATGCGGCAAGCTTAAAGGTGTATGGGCTCAAAACGCACTACCTCCGGTAATAGGCAAGGTAACGCCTGTGATAAAAGCGGCTTCTTCGCTTAACAAAAATGCCATTGCGGGCACCACGTCCGACACGCGCGCGTTGCGCCCCATGGGGTTTGCCTGTGCGCTTGCCTCTACTATTAAATCGCTGGTTTCGCTTAAAAACTTGGTTTCCATCATGTACGGTGCAATGCAGTTTACAGTGACGCCGTTTGGCGCATAATCTGCCGCAAGGCTTTTGGCAAGGCCTTGCAGTGCGCTTTTCGCCATAATGTATGCCGCTGTATTCTTTGGTGGCACGCCTAAAATATAGCTTGTTAGCATGAATAAAACACGGCCACTTTTCGCCTTTGCCATAAGCGGCAAAAAGGTTTTGCAGATATGTACCGCGCTATTTACCTGCACATTCATATCCAGCGCAAAGCGTTCTTCATCAAACGCCTTAAACTTTTTATTTACAACACGCAAGGCGGGCAAATGCACAATATGTGTGGGTGTGGGGTATCGCGCGGCGATGTCTTTAATAAACAAATCTCTTGCCTCGTTGTCTGTTAAATCCACATCATAGGTTTTTATAGCGCCTTTAAATTCTTGGCACAAAGGGGCAAGTCCGCTTAAATCCCCTGCGCCTTGGGTGATAAAAATATCGCCTTCTTTATAAAGGCGGCGTATAAGCGCAATACCCACATCGCTTGATGCGCCGGTAATTAAATATACATTTGCCATTGTGATACCTCTTTTGTTTTATTTGCACACGCCTGCTTTTATAACCCCTCTTGTTACCTTTACGCCGTCTTGGTTTGTGATAACTGCCTTTATGGTTATTTCGCCATACACTTCGTTTATTTCCTGTACCTTGCCGCTTACGGTAAGTACGTCACCTATAAAAACAGGCTTTGCAAACTTGCTTTCCACGCTGTGTAAAAGGCAGTGTTCGCCCGGTAGATATACCCCTGCAAGGGTAGAAAACATGGCTGCGCCAAGCATGCCATAGCATACCCTGCCTTTGTAGCCCCTTGCCTTTGCATATTCTTCGCTGCGGTGTATGGGGCTATTATCCCCTGTCATAAGATAAAACTGCTCCATGCGCTCCGCCGTAATCTCCACGGTAAAGCTTTCTTCCATGGCAAGGGTAATGTTTTTAAATGTATAGCTATTCATAATTTATGCTGTCAGCCTTTCAACAAGGTCTAAAAGGTCGCCTACGTTTTTAAGCCCACGCACGTCGTCCAGCTTGAATTTAAGGGAAAACTTTTTCTCGATAGCCGTTAAAAGATTAATCTGCTCTAAAGAGTCCCAATCCTCTATGTCGTCTGCGCAGGTTTCTCGCGTAAGGCTCAAGGTGTCGTCGTCGAAATTGTCGCGGAATATTTCCTCTACTGCTGCTAAAATGTCTTGCTTATTCATTATATTCGGCTCCTTTAAATAATATTAATATCCATTACTTCGCATAGTGGTTTTCTATCGGCATTAAGGCTGTATGCAAACTTGCCATCGCCAAGCTTATTAAAGCCAATTGTAGCATAAAATTCGCTTACTAACAAGTTTTTTGCCGTGGGCAAATATATACCGTTAATGGTTTTTATCCCGATTTTAAGGCATTGGTCGCAAAGCGCATCGAACATGGCATATTCAAGCTGCCTTTTAAAGGTACGGCAGCTCATTATCCATAAATCTATGTTCAATGCTTCTCCGCTTATATGCCCAATAATTGCCGTAACTATGCCGTTATCGCCAAATTTATCCGTAAGAGAACCATATAGCGTGATGTATTCACCGTTTGCCACAAGCCCCTCCACCTCGCTTTGGGTGTATCTGCGAGTGGTAAGGTTGAATTGGTTTGTTTTGTTGATAAGCTGTGTAATACGCTCCGTGTGCTGTAAATCGAAGCTGCCGATATAGCAGTGCATATCAAGGCTTTTAAGATAATCGGTGTAATCGCCAAAGCTTTCTTCCATTGCCTGCCTTTGCAGGTTTTGCTTATACATATCGTTTCGCTTTTTATCGTCTTGGGATAAGATGGTCACTTCAAAATATCCTGCTCTGTCTATGGCTTTAATGTACTGCTCCGGCGCTGTAAGCTCCGGCACGGAAATACCTTTAATTTCCGTTTGCACTATCTCGCGCTCGGCAGGGTTATCGTCCATAAACACAAAGCTGTCGGGCAAAATATTAAGCTCCTTGGATATTGCATTTACGTTTAGATGCTTTGGCTCCCAGTTTGCTTTAAAGCACAGAAAATCCTCGTATTTAAGCACACTGTCAGCGCGTAGAAAGCCTGTTTTCGCAATGCTTTCTTCGTTTTTGCTACATACGTTCAGCATGACGCCCATGTGTGAAAGCTCTTTTAAGTATTGCTGAAACTCGGTGTATGCCATGCCCTCGGGCGTTTCGTTGCCAAGCATAATGCCCTCGGCACCGTCGTCGCCTATAATGCCGCCCCAAAGGGTATTGTCCAAATCCAAAATAACGGATTTTTTATTTTTGCCTAAAAGGCTTTTGATAATATTGGCGATGCTATGGCACAAAAGCGGAATGTACTGGGTGTCCATAGCGTATTTATATGCATACCAAACGCTTTCGCTGCACCAATTATCTATGCCGACAGTGGCTGAAAGATAGTTGATGTCGTTGATGTAGAAATTCTGAGCCTTGGCAGCATATTCGGCAAAAAGCGTATTTAGCCTATTGGTGTAGTTTACTCTGCCATGCACATCGCACGCGTCTTTATTGCCCATAAGGCGATAAGACGGCAGCTCGAAATTGTTTTGAATAATGGGGCAGTTGTATTTTTCCGCCCCGTGCCACGCATTTTCAAACCGCGTATAATCGGCTGTAAGTCCGGCGTTTATATCCTCTGCACTGCTATTTTGCGAGGGCATATGCTTGATATTTTTAGCCGAGGTATGAATGTAAATAATATCCGGTGCAAACGCGGCAAGGCTGCCGTCGTCGAACACCAGATTTTCGTAAAACAGCGAATATTCGCCCTCATAAAAGGTGGGGGCTATGCCGCTGTCTAATAAAAAAAGCTCCAGAATATTTTTAATTTCGCCAACGGTAGAGCCGCTTAATATAGCTATTTTTTTAGGTATCAAGTTTTCTTTTTGCAATAATTCGCGCTTTAAAGAGCGTTTTTTTTGCAAAATCGTCGCACCGTCAAATGGATATTCAAGTAAAGACAAGGTTTTTTCCTCCGTTTATCGTAAAGTATGTGGCTATTTATTTTAGCCGAACTACTAAATAATATAAAATGAAATAAAATAAAAAGTGTATGGTTATTATACCGTAAAAATCTTGTTTTTATGGTATAATTCGCCATGTTTTCGGTTGCCGCTTTAGCGGCGAGAAAACGGCATACGTAATCGCGCCGCGAGCGAGGTATAATAACCACTTTGTGGTTATTATACCATTTAAGAAGAAAAAAACCAAGGGCTTTTATTGCATATAGCCTTTGCATATTTTATTGCACATTTGCTTTGATATCATATACTCTGTTGCCGTACATAAGTTTTGCCTTGAAATCAAATGTGAAATTTAGTATAATTTTAAAAGACAACTATTTACGCGCCTAAATCCTCCAAAAGGCGGCGCAGCTCCTCGGGGCTTTGCACGGGTATGCCATAGCGCAGTGCCTCTGTGTCCTCAGGTGGCAAAAGCTGCGTGTATATGTCGTATTTAACGCGTGGATTTGGTTCGTCATTTTCAAAAAGTGCCAGCTTGCCGCCGCTGTCTTTAAGCATGTATTTTGGCATTGCAGGCTCCTTTGGGCGCAGTATTATTGCGCTTGCGGTGCTGATGCCCACGGCGCATAAAGCCGCCGCACATAATATTGTCAGTCTTTTCATAACATTCACCTCGAAAAGAGTATTGACACGCACAAAAATATTATACGTTTGCATGAATTTGTGGTATACTATTAATGCTATATCAAAATATTTGCATTTAAACAAACAAGTCTGCGGACTCGGTTTTGTTAAAAAGCTTATCTTATGTGCATTTAATTGCATATGCACAGTTAAAACAATTATCCTGTGTGTACTATCGCACATGCATAGTTAAGGCTGCTAAAGTAGCTTTAACAAATACTATTCGCTAGAATTAGGGGGCGCATTATTATAGATAATCAAAACAGAAACAATAAAGAGCGCGAGGTACGGCGCACGGCGCAAACAGGCACAAACAGGCAAGGCGCACGCAGCACCTCCTCTTCTCATCGCACGCAAAATGGCGTTTCGCCTGCACACCCACAAGGAAGCGCACCGCGCGCCCACAGCGGCGCAGGTACTAAAAGCAAAAAGCGCGGCAAACGCATAGTTTTTGGCGTTATGCGTTTTATTGGTGTGTGCATTTGCCTTGGCATAATGGCAGCATCTGTTATGGCGGTACTGCTAAGCATGTACCTTGTAAAGGTTACCGCAAACGACGCACAGCGTTTGGATTTAAACAACCTTAAATTAAGCTACACAAGCACAATAATGGTGAAAACAAATAAAACGCCTGAAAACCCCGAGGGCGAATGGACTGAATATCAGCGCCTTGTAGGTGACGAAAACCGCGTGTGGGTAAACCTTGACGAAATCCCCGTAAACTTACAAAATGCATTTATCAGCATTGAGGATAAAGATTTTTGGACAAGCCCGGGCTTTAGCTTTAAGCGTACTGTATATGCTGCGCTGAACGAATTATCACATGCCGTTACAGGCAAATATTTAGGCGGCAGCAAGCAAGGCGCGTCCACCATACATCAGCAGCTTATTAAAAACATTACCACAGACGATAAGCAAGACATTATGCGCAAGGTGCGCGAGATTTTCCGTGCCGTAAGCCTTAACAACAAATTTTCAAAGGAAATGGTGCTGGAGGCGTATCTTAACACAATAGGTCTGCACGGCAACGTTGCAGGAGTGCAGGCAGGGGCACATAGCATTTTCAATAAAGATGTAAAAGAGCTTACTATTGCCGAATGTGCCACTATAGCAGCCATCACCAAAAACCCCACGGAATATAACCCCACCACTAACCCTGCGCGCAACCAAGAAAGGCGCAACGACGTATTATATTACATGCATCAGCAGGGTAAAATTACAGACGCCGAATATCAAGAGGCACTTGCCTCTCCACTTGTAATTTCCGAAAGAAAGACCGTGGGCACAAGCGCAAAGGTTATCTATAATAACTGGGCTGTGGATAAAGTGCTTGAGGACGTTATCCTCGACATGCAAACCAAGCTTAGCAAAACAAATGACGAGGCTAACCGCTCTGTGTATAACGACGGGCTTACCATATATGCCACCTTTGATCCTGTGGTGCAAGCCGAAATGGAGAAAGTGGCAAAAGAGCGCAAGATGTACCCTTCCTTTGAGCAGGAGATTGTGAAAAAAGATAAAGTTACCGGAAAGCCTATTTTAGATGAGGCGGGAAAAACCTCTAAGGTTAAAATAAAAGCCGATGCTGCCATGATTACGCTGAACTACAAGGGCGAAATTGTTGGCGTAATAGGCAGCCTTAACGACAAAACAGGCGACCGCGTGTTCAGCAACGCCACTGATATGAAACGCGCCGTCGGTTCTACCATGAAAGGCGTTACCGTATATCCTCTTGCCATAGAGGACGGCCCTATGCATTATTCATGGGCAGGTGCCATGGACTCGCCATTTAAACAAATTCCCGATCCTGAAACAGGCGAAATGCGCGACTGGCCACAAAACTATGATAAAAAATATCTTGAAGTACCGCTTACAGTCGAAGAAGCCATACGCCGCTCTGTAAATACCATTGCGGTGCGCGTGGGCGACATAGTAACGCCTCGCGCCATGTTTGATTTTGCATATGATACCCTTGAAATTAAAAGCCTTGATATTACTAAAGACGTGGATCTTGGGCCTATGTGCCTTGGCTCTTTAAGCCACGGCATGACTCCGCTTGAGCTTGCCGGCGCATATATGATGTACGGAAACAAAGGCAAATTTATCACACCACACAGCTACACCAGCGTTACTAATTCCTACGGCGAAGTGATACTGGAGCCGGACGTTACCGAAGTGCAGGCGATAAGCGAGGAAACCGCTTATATTATGAACCGCTTATTGTACAATGTTTTAGGCCCGGGCGGCACAGCACCCGGCCTTCGTACCAAAACCACAGACGGCGTGGGCAAAACAGGTACCACCAACGAAACTAAGGACGTGTGGTACGTGGGTATTACGCCGAATTATGTAATGTCCACTTGGCTTGGCTACGCCGAAAACGAGCCTATGGACCCTGTGTACAATGCAAACAAAATAAAGCACCCCGGCGCGTCTTACTGGCGCGAAGTAATGGACAATATACAAGAGGGCACTACCAATAAAGATTTTGAAGTATGCCCCACCGTGGTTAAGCTGCCCTATTGCAAAGCCTCAGGCGGCGCAGTAGGCCCACTGTGTACAGATGTGGCAGAGGGATATTATAAACCCGACACCGTGCTTGATACATGCACAGCACCCGGACACTATTAATATTTGCTCTTTATAAAATAAAGCCCCGATGCATTGCGGATTTTCCGCTTTACATTCGAGGCTTTGTTTTTTTACTCTGTTACAATTTTGCGCTTGAGGCTTTGTTTTCACTCTATTGCAATTTTGTGTTTAAGGCTTTGTTTGTTTTACTCAATTGTAATATTGCGCTTTGCAGGCTCGATATAATCTTTCTTTGGCATATCAAGCTCCAGCACGCCGTTTTCGTAACGGGCTTTTATCTCGTCTGCCTTGATACCTGAAATGTCGAACCGCCTTGCATATGCGCCATACGCACACTCGCGGCGAATGTAGCTGTCTTTTTCTTCATCGCTTTCGTTCTTATGCTCTGCGTGCAAGGTTAAGCAATCGCCATCGATATCAATGTGGATATCTTCCCTAGTAAAACCCGGAAGCTGTGCGCGCAAAACATACTTATCATTTTTATCCATGATATCCGCTTTGCACTCTATCAAGCTGTGGTCAAGCTCTGAGAAGAAATCGCGTCCAAAGTTGCCAAACGCATTAAACAATCTTCTTTCCTCACGACTAAAAGGCATTAATTCAAACATAATAATTTCCTCCGTTCAATTAGTTAAATATATTTTTGTTCATTTGATTTGTTCTCATTTGAACTATCTATAGTATAAGCCGAGTTTTTTAAAAAATTTCAATTTATTTGTTACGAAAATATTAATTTTAGCACTCTTAATACCAGAGTGCTAAAATTGATGCTTTTATAGACACGCTAACGCTTTAAAATCGAAATTGTTAATATAGACTAACTATAGGTTGACAACCTCCAAAATTTAAACTATTATTGATTTATGGGCGATAATTCCAGTATTATGTAGAAAACGGTGGGTATGATAAGCAATATGAAAAAATTTGCGCAAATATTATTTGCAATTACTATATGTATTGCACTTTACGCCTGTAACGCTAATAAATCTACGCCGCAGAGCGCAAGCTCGGCACCTAAAGCCAATTTGCAAAGCCCTCAAAAGGAGCAAGTTGTCGCTTTTTCTCCCATACTTGTTGCAGGCAACGCTTCTAAAGGCAGCGATAACGGCAATATTGTAACCGCAAGCTTTAACGAGCCATGTGCCGTATTGCCTGTGGGAAACATTGTATATGTTGCAGATACAGGCAATAACCTTATAAGGCAAATTAGTGCATCTAAGGTTTCCACACTTGCAGGTGTAATGACGGGATATGATATATATAATACCGCAATAGACGGCTACAACGATGCAAATAACAATAAAGCCTTATTTGCAAAGCCCACAGCATTACTTAGCACAAACGGCGGCATGCTGGTGCTGGACAGCGGTAACAATGCTATACGTTTAATAAATGCAGGTAAAGTAAGCACATTTGCAGGGCAATATAAAGCAGGGCATAAAAACGGCACATGCAATAAAGCCACCTTTAATAACCCGCAAGGCTTTTGCTCAGACCAAAACGGAAATATTTACATAGCCGATACAGGCAACAATTTAATACGAAAAATAAGCACCGATTGCATAGTAAGCACCTACGCAGGAAGCTTAGACGGCGGATTTAAAGACGGCTGCTGTGCTGAGGCTTTGTTTGATTCGCCCATGGGTGTGGCGTTTTGCAACGACACCTTATACATTACCGACAGCGCCAACAACCGCATACGCGCCATAAAAGACGGCATGGTTAGTACAATCGCCGGGTGCGGCACCGAAAAATACGAGGGTACCGAAGAATATATGGGCGATTATAAAGACGGCAAGGCAGAAACGGCTTGCTTTGATATGCCAACGGGAATAGCGGCTGATCCAAGCGGTGCATTATATATTGCCGATACAAACAATAATGTAATACGGCTAATAAAAGACGGCACGGTGCATACCGTAAAAGGCTTTGCCGAGCAAGATAACAATATACTTAATATAATATCTCCACGTGGAGTGTGCTACAAAAGCGGCATGCTTTACATAACAGACAGCTTTAAAAACACTGTGTTAAAGATAACTCCGTCCATATAAATACAAATATAATTCAGCAACAGGTTGTAAAAATATCCCCGATATTAAAATGTTATGTCAAAAGGCATTAATAGAATATCGGCGATTTGTTTTGGCTTAATAAGGTTTTGTATGTAGGCACTTTGTCAAATGTTGGGGTAGCTACGCATAAAAGGCTCTTTGTCAAATGTTTGGGTAGCCACACATAAAAGGCACTTTGTCAAATGTTGGGGTAGCCACGCATAAAATAGAAATTATGCCAGCGTATTCTATGCAAGAATACCTTGGCATTTTTCTGGCTCTTTGTCAAATGTTGGGGTAGCCACCCATAAAATATGAATTGCGCCAAGGTGTTCTATGCAAGAATGCCTTGGCATTTTTATTCAGCAAGCAAACATATGCAAG
>JAVWZM010000049.1:0-16912 GCA_036661035.1 Oscillospiraceae bacterium | reverse complement strand
AGATTCACATCAGGCTGGGCAACAGACAAAAACGGTAATCGTCGTTACATGTCAATTTCAGGCTATAAAACGGTTGGTTGGGCAGAAATAGAAGGTAAAACATATTTATTTTCCGAAGACGGAGTGTGTATAGGTTCAACAGGCTGGAAAGAGTACAGAGGCAAACGTTATTACTTTATAAATGACGTATTACAAAAAGGTTGGGTTAAAATAGGGGAGCGTTGGTATCATCTAAGTGAAACAACAGGGGAGCAGTTATTAGGATTTCAAGAAAAAACATCAGGAAACCCAGAGGATAAAGGGTTTTATTGTTATGATGAAAAAGGAGAGCTTGCAGAGGCAGGTTGGCATATGATAAATGGCAGCCTAAGGCAAGTGGAAACAAACGGTAGATTCACATCAGGCTGGGCAACAGACAAAAACGGCAATCGTCGTTACATGTCAATTTCAGGCTATAAAACGGTTGGCTGGAACAAGATAGAAAACCGCTGGTATAATTTTGCCGAAGACGGTGTACAGCAAAAAGGTTGGCAATATAAAACAAGCGGAGAGGAACAAGCACAGTATTATTATAAAGATGATGGCACACTATATCCGGAGGGTTGGCATGTAATGTTCAACTCTAAACGATATGTAAATGCCAACGGTAGCATGTATTCGGGCTGGAAAGTAGATGACAAGGGAAAGCGCAGATACATGACAGCGTCAGGATACAAGGTTATGGACTGGAATAAAATAGAAAATCGCTGGTATGATTTTGACAATGATGGTGTACAGCTAACAGGTATGCTTGAAAAAACCACCGGTGAAGACAAAGGCTGGTATTTCTTTAAGCCGGACGGTACTTTACACAATCATGGGTTTGCATACATAGAAGGCGTAAACCGTTTTGTGCTTAAAAATGGCAGATTAGCTACAGGTTGGCAAAGTTGGGAGGGATATCAGTATTATTTCAAAGATAAAGGAATTGCTGTTACAGACTCACAAATTATCGACGGCAAGCAGTGCTATTTTACTGCAGAGGGCAAATATATTGCGCCGCCTACTATAAACAACGTGCTTTATACGGTTTATGCAAAAACGGCGACTCTTAATATCACGGCTACGGCATCGCCGCTTACTACAATTGTGGCGTATAGCTGGGACGGAGGTGTTACTTGGATAAATAGCGCAAGCAAGGAATATCCGGTTGGCAGTACAATACCTGCAAACACCTTGTGCGTAAAAGATGCTGTGGGGAATATCACAATATACGGTAGTGCCATTACACTAGAAAAAATGGGACCACCCTATAGAGGGATAGACGTATCAGCACATCAAGGGTTGATAGATTGGCCTGCGGTTAAGGCGTCAGGCGTAGATTATGCCATTATTCGCGCAATGACATGGAGCCAATCTGTTGGATATTATGTGATGGATCCGTATTTTGATTACAATGTGAGAAACGCCAAGGCAAATGGTATTAAAGTGGGCGCATATATTTATACCTATGCCTTTAACACGAACGAGATAACAGATGAAGTGAATTTCTTTCACTATTCCGCCGAAATGCAGGGCTTGCGTAGGGATAATATCAAGTTTGATTATCCGGTGTATATAGACGTTGAGTACAACAAAATGCTTGACCATGCAAACTATAACGAGCGCACTGACATTGTGCGTTTAGGTATGATACTTTTGGAAAAATACGGATACTATCCGGGCTTTTATTCAAATCAGCTTTGGCTTGATAATTACTACAATGGCAGAGCTTTATTTAACGAGGGATATCATTTTTGGTTTGCTAGATATCCCGCATCACCTGTGCCGGAGAATGGCACCGCGCAATACATTGGTATTCAAGCGCAAATGTGGCAATACGCCAGCGATGGTAGAGTAAACGGCATAGGCCCTAATGTGGACGTGAACATGTGCTATTTCGATTATTCTAAACTTATCGGAGGAGGCGGCTCTCCGGCAAAGCCCGTAAGCCCAAAGCTTTCTGTTTACGATTTAAACCGTAAAGCGGTGGTGTCCGGCTCTATCAACGATATCATAGCGCAGATAGTTGCAAATGAGGTGCCGGGATTTACAAATGCTGAGGTGTATAAGGCACAGGCGGTAGCCGCGTATAGCTGGGTGCTTTATCAGCAGCAACACGGCGATGCCATTCCAAAGGTGGGGCTTAAAGCACCAAGCTGGGAAATAGTAAATGCTGTAAACTCAGTGTCTGGGAAAGCACTGTATTATAACGGAGCAGTTGCAAATGCAGCTTATGGCTCTGCAAGTGCAAACATGACAAATACAGCATCAGCCATGTGGGGGCTTAATTTACCATATCTTAATACACCGGTATTCAGCCCGGAAAGCCAATGGAGAGGTATGAGTAAAAACATACCGGCATCAACAATGCAAAGCAATTTGTCTAAAATGGTAGGTGAGGCAACAGTGAATGCCACTTCTCGCAGCCAATGGATTACTAACCCAATATTTAATGGCAATGGATACCTAGAAAGCATAACTGTATGCGGAATACCTATAAAGGGCGGCGTTTTCTACGACAATTGTTGGCTTTTGTATTCGCCAAATTTCAAAATGAGCTTTAATGGTAGCGATACATGGACATTTACCACCAATGGTAATGGACACTGCGTAGGCATGAGCCAGTATGGGGCAAATTATCTTGCTACGGTTAATAACTATGGATACGCACAGATTTTATCGCACTATTTCCCCGGCACTAATATAGCATAAACCAAAAGCGGCTGACACTCTGTTTTAAGAATGTCGGCCGCTACTTCAAAATCATCTTGCTTTGGGTAAACAATATATTGCAGGGAACGGCCTTGACCTTTCCTCTTTCATGAGTTTGCACATGGCCGGCAATGAAATTAATTTAAAAGGTGAATATATTGAAAAACAAAAAAACTAAACTTGTAGTATGTATAGCGGTAATTGCTTTAGCTGCGGTAGGAGCATATCTGGTGTATTATTACACAAGGCCGGCAGTGCCTGTAGGCGCAACAGCACAGCCTCAAGCAGTAGGGCAAAAGCCAGTGCCGGACGAGCTTAAAACAGCGTCGGAGCTGGCTGCCGACAGCGCGCCTATTGACGGCGATGCCAACACAGAAAAGCAGATTAACGGCACAATAACAGATGTATCAACCTCGGTTATTATTATAAAAGATGAAAAAACCAATGAAGATTTGCACTTTATGAGAGAAACAGCCACGGTAACAGGCAGGCTTACAGCAGATAGTGCTGTAGAGCTGTATTACACAGGCACTATCAGCGGCAGCGACACAACGAATGCATACGTTACACGTATAATTGTAATGCCGTAAAATCAGTCTAAAATATTTTGCCATAAAGGGGTATTGCATGCTATAATGGCTAAAGCTGCTTTTAATTATCGAGAAAATTAAAAGCGATTTTAAGCATTAGCCAAATAGTTGCAATTCCTCTTTTTTTTGCATTTATAAAATGGTATAATAACCGCAAGCAGTTACTATACCTGCTCGCGGGGAGATTACATATACCGTTTACTCGTCGCTAAAGCGGCATCGTTGGCATAGATAATTATATTAATATTTCAACATATTAATATGTGCATTAATATTTAAAATGCCGCATCATTATACAGCAATTTTACTTTTGATTGTCCTGCTCAAAGCCCCGTCTTTGCTGTATGCAACTTGACAAAAGGCTCGAGTACAAGGACAATAATAAGTCAAGTTGCTATATTAACGGCTTAGCACTATAAATTGCATGGAGGTTTAAATGCTATTTACTTCGCTTAAATTTGCGGGCTTTGTAGCCTTGGCACTGCTTGCGTATTACTGCGCTCCCAAACGCTTTCAAAGCGGAATATTGCTTATTGCAAGCCTTGTTTTTTATGCATCATTCGGTAAAAGATATTTGGTGGCTGTGCTTGCGAGTGCGGTGTCGGTATATTTTGCCGCAAATATTATAGAGCGCATACATATTAAAGAAAAAGCAAAGCTTTTATATATTGGCAAAGACGCAGATAAGCCTGCAAAACAAAAAATAAAAAAACAACACAAAGCCTTGTGCCGCATGGTGCTGTGTTTGTGCTTGCTGTTTAACCTTGGCGGCTTGCTGTTTCTGAAATTTTACCCATTGGCACAAAGCATGGCAAGTGATTTATTGCCGAAATTAAACATAATATTGCCTGTTGGCATAAGCTTTTATACGCTGCAAGTTGCCGGATATTTAATTGATGTATACAATAAAAAAGTAAATGCGGAAAAAAGCGTGTTTAAAACAATCCTGTTCACTACATATTTTCCTCAGATTATAGAAGGCCCCATAAGTAGATTTGACGCTTTAGCGCCTGAGCTAACGATGGAGCATCATTTTGATTACGACGGCTTTATGCAAGGGCTGTATCGAATATTATGGGGCGCATTTAAAAAGCTGGTGCTTGCAGACAGGCTCAGCATTTTTGTAATTGCGCTTTTTGACAGCTATACAAAATACACAGGGATAGTTTTAGCTATTGGTGCAGTGTGCTATACGGTGCAGCTTTATGCCGATTTTTCGGGTGGAATAGATATAGCTCTCGGCGTTTCAAGGCTTTTTGGAATAGAGCTTAGCGAAAATTTTAAGCGCCCCTTTTTCTCAAAATCCGTTTCGGAATTTTGGCGTCGTTGGCATATTACACTTGGCACTTGGCTGCGCGACTATTTATTCTACCCGCTTACCTTGTCTAAAACCATGGCGAAGTTTGGCAAATTTTTGTCTTTGCATGTAAATAGAACGGTAGGTAAATGGGTTCCGGCATATATTTCTTTGCTTGTACTTTGGCTTTGCAATGGCATTTGGCATGGCGCAGGAGGGCAATATATCGCCTTTGGCTTATATCATGGATTATTAATTATGCTGGGCATGGCGCTAGAACCGATTACAGATAAGCTGCATGTAGCTTTGCATATTGATAAAAATAAAAAGCCTTGGCAGATATTTTCAATAATACGCACTTTTGCGCTTGTTGTACTTGGCGAAGTGATATTCCGATGCAATTCTTTTGCTATGGCTTTGGATATGATAAAAAGAATGTTCACCTCGGCAGGCATGGCTGCCGTATCAGACGGCGCTTTGCTAAAGCTTGGCCTTTCTGCCGCAGAGTGGATTGTGGCACTTATTGCAATGCTGATTGTATTTATGGCAAGCGTATACGGCCGCGATAAGATTGTGCGCGAGCGCATTTATGCCGCCAGTACACCAAAACGCTTTGCGATATTATTGGCAGGTGTTTTAGCAGTTGCCATATTTGGGGTTTACGGCGGTGGCTATGATCCCACACCATTTATATACTTTAAGTTTTAGCATGTTGTTAAGCTTGAAATTGTTTGCAAAGCATACCAAGCATTTATGCTGAAAAGGCGAACACAAGAAAGGCTTTGTGTTTTTAGGCTTTGAGGGTAACGCTACGCAAAGCGACAGGTGAATTTTAAAAATTATTCAATCGGTATAGGGGGATAATATGCGTCATGGAAAAGCGGCTAAACGGGTAGCACGCGTTATAATATTTGTATTAATTGCAGCAATTTTGCTAACAGGGGCCATGTTGGTGCTAACCCCGAAAGACTTTACCGCAATGACAATATATAGTGAGCCGCATCATTCGCTTGACGCGGTGTTTGTAGGCAGCAGCCATATTATGTCTGCAGTGTCGCCATTACAGCTTTGGCGCGATGAGCATTTTACATCACATGTTATGTATTCATGGAGCCAGCCGATTTGGACAAGCTACTATCAGTTAAAGCATTTATTCAAGGTGCAGTCCCCCAAGGTGGTAGTGGTGGACGCATTGGGATGTAGCTATGGGCAGTTTTCTTTTATGCCGGAGCAAGTAGATGCCGTATCAAATGAATTTTCGCTTGGTATGCCAATGTCCATAGATAGGCTACAGCTTGCCCTGGCAATGATGCGCTGCCAGGAAACCAAAGCACCAATTGGCACATATGTACCGTTTATAAAATATCACAGTAGGTGGCAGTATCTTAAAAAAGAAGATTTTATTTATGCGCTAAAGCCATTACCTCATAATGTTGGCAAAGGTTATGGCCCTATATATGTGCATAAAGAACAAATACAGATGCCAAACACTTCAGAAGAGAAAATAGGCAAGCTTAATAAATACGCCGAGGAATATCTATATAAGCTGATAAAACTGTGCAAAAATAAGGAAGTAAAGCTAATAATGATGCTTACGCCACATGTGTTCATGCATGGCGAATATGAGATGTACGCGCGTGTAAACGAGATATGCAAAGAAAATGATGTGCCGTTTATTAATTATAATGACGACGATTTGATTGAACGTTCGGGGTTTAGCTTTGCTAAAGATATGGCGGAAAAAGAGCATGTAAATTATCATGGCGCGCGCAAGCTAACACAGGACATGGGCGAATTTTTAGCAAATGAATATGAACTGGCAAATATTAAACATACCGATAAACAAGAGCGCATATGGAACGCAGATCTTGCTATTGAGGAACGCGACGAGCAAAACATGGAATTAAGGCTAGAAGCAGTGCCGCAGCTGCTTGCGCAAAAGGCGAGCGAAAAAGGGTATATATTATGCGTAGCCACAAAGGGCAAGCTAAACCAGGCAGGTAAAGAAAGCGCCAGAGCATTTTTTGCACAGCTTGGGCTAGACGACAGCGTTTTAGATAAAAGCGGCATGCAATGCGCAGCCATTATAAAAGACGGAAAGATTATCTTTGCAGAGCATGGCGAAAACGCCAAGGCTAATGCAGAGCTTTTAGGCAAAAGCTTTATCGTGTCTGCAAGCTTCGATAAGGCGAATATTGCCATAGATGACAAAGAGCATTGCCGCGACCGCGAGGGAATAAACGCAGTTATATACGATAGCGTAAGCGGTAAAATGATACAGTCAATCAGCTTTAACGCCTTCGATAATTATATAGCTTTTACGGCATAAGGGGTAAAATGATGATAACTAATATTTTGCAATATCTAGAACAATCGGCGCAAAATTATCCGGATAAAACAGCTTTTGCAGATGCCGATACAAGCGTCACCTTTAGCGAGCTTGCATATAGGGCGAAAGCAATTGGCAGCTACGTTAGCGCACATTCGGCACAGTGTAAGCCCGTAGCTGTGTTTATGGATAAAAGCGTAAGCGCAATCACAGCGTTTATGGGCGCAGTATATGGTGGGTGCTTTTACATCATGCTTGATGTGGCACAGCCTATTGAGCGCATTAATAAACAGCTTAGCATATTAGACAGCGACATTATCATAACCGACCAGCGGCATTTAGCGGCGGCAAAGTCATTGGATTTTGCCGGAGAAATAGCCGATATCTCTTACATAAGCGAAACTCCGATTGATACAAAAGCTTTAAATAGCGTTATGAATACTTTCGTAAATGTAAATCCACTTTATGCCATGTTCACTTCAGGCAGTACAGGCGTGCCCAAATGCGTGGTGGTAAGCCACCGCAGTACGATAGATTTTATAGAGTGCTTTTCTAAGATTTTCGGAGTTGATGAAAGTGATATCATAGCCAATCAAGCACCACTGGATTTCGACGTATCTGTAAAGGATATTTATTTGGCGCTTAGCACCGGTGCCACTGTGCAGCTGATACCTCGCGCGTATTTTTCGTTTCCAACAAAGCTAATGGATTTTTTATGTCAGCGTCAAGTAACCACGTTAATATGGGCAGTAAGCGCACTTTGCTTTGTCAGCACCATGAAGGGGCTTTCGTATAAAGTGCCAAACAAGGTGAAACGCATTATGTTCAGCGGAGAAGTAATGCCGATAAAGCATCTTAATATTTGGCGAGAATATCTGCCGAACGCAATGTATGTAAACTTATATGGCCCAACGGAAATTACTTGTAATTGCACATATTATATATTAGACAGGGAATTTAAAGACGGCGAAGTGATACCTGCGGGAATACCGTTTCCAAACGAAAAAGTAATTTTGCTGGACGAAAACGACCGATTGATTACCGCGTCTGACACTAAAGGCGAATTGTGTGTTTCAGGCACGGCGCTTGCACTTGGCTATTATAACGACGCCCAGCGCACAAAGCAAAGCTTCGTGCAAAACCCCGTAAACGATAAATATCAAGAGCCCATTTACCGAACAGGCGATATAGCCTATTACAACGCGAATGGGCTAATAATATATGCAACGCGCAAAGATAACCAAATAAAGCATCTGGGCCACAGGATAGAGCTGGGAGAAATAGAAACAGCTATTGACGGGATAAACGGTGTAGTGCGCAGCGTTTGCACATTTTGGGAGGACAAAGGCAGGCTGATTGCTTTTTACGTGGGCGAAACAGACGCTAAAGCTATTGCAGCCGCGCTTAAAAACATTTTACCCGGTTTTATGCTGCCAAACGCCATTGTATGTAAAGATGTATTACCAATGACTAAAAACGGCAAGATAGACCGTAAAGCTTTATTGGCAGAGTATATTGCACAGAAGGAGAAAAGGTAAAATGGAGGATAAATCCTTAATTTCCACGGCAAAGCAGTGCGGCACGCCCTCGTTTGTGTTCGACACTGATATATTGCGCGCTCGCATGGGCGAAATACGCGAAATGATGGGCGATATAAAGCTATGCTATTCCATTAAAGCAAACCCGTTTCTTGTAAATGAAATGGCAGAGCTTACCGATATGCTCGAAGTATGCAGCCCCGGAGAAATGAATATATGTAAAAGGCAAAAAATAAACTCAGGCAAGATAATCTTATCGGGCGTGTGCAAAACGCGTGAAGATGTAGAAGATGCCATCATGGCAAAGGTGGCAATTTATACGGCGGAAAGTAAAAGCCAGCTTGAGATTATTAATAATACAGCCTTGGCAAAGGGGATTGTACTGCCCGTGCTTTTACGCCTTACAAGCGGCAGCCAGTTTGGCATGGACGAAAAAACTTTGCGCGAAATTATCAAGCATAACGCAATGTATGAGGGCGTGCAGCTTGACGGAATACATTATTTTGCAGGTACTCAGCGGAAAAAGACGGATATTGCCAAAAGCGAAATCGCATATTTAGTTAAAGTCTGCCAAAACCTATATAATGATTATGGATTTACAGTAAACAAGCTGGAATATGGTGCAGGGCTTAGCGTGCCATATTTTGAAGGTGATGATTTTACAGACACGTTAAAGCCATTGCGCGAAATATTGCCATACCTTAATACCCTTGCGCAAGTAGCACCGCTCACGGTGGAAATGGGGCGTTTTTTCGTTTCAGATTGCGGATATTATCTTACCGATATAGTGGACATTAAGCAAAATGACGATAACCTTTATGCGTTTTGTAACGGCGGAATTAATCAAATTAATTATATTGGCGGTACAATGGGTATGAAAATACCGATAATCAGGCATTTTGCTTTAAAAAGCGACAGCGGCAAGCAAAGCTATTCGCTATGTGGAAGCCTTTGCACTACGGCGGATATTTTAGTGCGCAAAAAAGAGTTTACTTCGCTTAATATAGGCGATACGCTGTGCTTTTGCAATATTGGTGCTTACTCGGTTACAGAGGGGCTTTACTTGTTTTTAAGTAGGCGGCTACCCAAAATATTGCTTTATTCGCAAGCACGTGGCATAATTACAGCAAGAGATTTTTACGACACAGATATATTAAATAGTGGAGGAATGACCTAATGGACAGAATAATAGAGATTTTAGAGGATATTAAAAGCGGAGTGGATTATAACACATGCACAACATTAATTGACGATGCCGTTTTTGATTCCTTTGACATTATTGGCACTATAAATGCGCTTAACGATGAATATGATATCGAAATACCGGCAACGGAGATAATGCCGGATAATTTTAATTCTGCAGCGGCACTGTGGAAAATGGTACAGCGCGTGCGCGAGGAGTAAAATCGGCTATAAGCTTAGATATGCAAATTGCGGTTCTGTGAATATATTTTGGTGGTATCTGAAAATGAAAAACGACATCTTTTACAGCCTAAATGCTATTGCAATTTCACATTAACATTCGCCACACCGCGGCACTTCGGCATAGACAAATTATCGAGAATGTGGTACCATAAAAAGACATTATGGACTTTTGTAAAGCTGTAAATCAGCCCACAAATACTAATTTGAATTTATAGTATGTGATTTTTTGAAGGTTGTAATATTGGCAGGTTGCCTTGGAACACGCATTTCAGAAGAAAGCCATTTAAAACCAAAACCAATGATAGAAATAGGCGATAAACCAATCTTGGCTGTGCTAAATACAGCTATTTTTTATAGGCTTGATAGGCGAGTATATACTTAACATGAATACGCGAATTGTAAACAGACCACTCGTAATAGAAGAAAAACGTTTGAATTTTGAGGATAAACAAATAAATATAAATAGTAAGGACAAAGAATGAAAAACATTAAAACCTACGTGCTTTTACATGCATTGATGCTTTTGTTCAGCTTTTCACCCATATGTGCAAAGCTTGCAGGGCAAGAAAAATTTTTGAGCTTTAATTTTATATTATTTTACGGCTTAGTTATTGTAATTTTAGGCATATATGCTATTTTATGGCAGCAGGTAATAAAGCGCATGCCACTTACTACAGCCTATGCCAATAAAGCAATAACCGTTGTATGGGGCATGCTTTGGGGCATGCTGATTTTCGGAGAAACTATCACAGTACAAAAGCTTATAGGTGCCGGTATTATCATAGTTGGTGTTGTGCTGTATGCCACAAGCGATAAGGAGGCAAGCCATGAATAGTATGCTTCCGTATATTTTAATATCACTTACAGGCGTTTTACTTGGCTCTATTAGCCAAGTAATGCTAAAAAAAGCTGCGCTTAAGCATTACGACAATATTATCGGAGAATATTTAAACCCACTGGTTATTATTGCATATGCCATATTTTTTGGCACCACTTTGCTTAGTGTATGGGCGTACAAGGGTATGCCGCTATCTCTTGGACCTATCTTAGAAACCTCGGCATATTTATACATTACTGTGTTTGGCGTATTTATTTTTAAAGAAAAATTAACAAAACGCAAGGTGCTGGCATTGCTTATGATAATTGCAGGTATTGCCGTATACGCTTTAGGATAATATTCAATTAAAACCATTTTATCATGAGCAAAGCCGCAAAAGCAGCGTTGTGGTTAAATCGCTTTAATTGTTTATGCGCAATAATGTGCATTTAGGATAAGTTTTTAACAGAAAATATCAAAATTTAACGAAACAAAAGAAAGGAACTTTATATGCAGGAAAACATAAAGCGCAATTTCTTTTGGAATACGCTGGGTGCGGTTTTATATCAAATGTGTACTTGGCTTACCACTATTTTAGTGGTGCGTCTTGCGGGCTTTGAGGTGTCGGGCTTACTCGGTACTGCCATGACGGTAACAAATACCTTTATCACACTTGCGTCCTATGGCATGCGCACATATCAAGTGTCGGACGCGGATAATCGCTTTTCACAGCGGGCATATTTAGACAGCCGCCTTATCACTTGCGGCATAGCGGCGTTCTTTTGCATGCTGTTAAGCTTTGCAATACCGTATTCTTATTTACAGCGGCTTTGCATTGCGTTATACCTTTTGTATCGCCTGTCGGAGCCGTTTTCCGACGTGCTGCACGGCATGTGCCAAAAAGACGGAAAGCTATACATTGCCGGCAAATCGTACATTCTGCGCAGCTTTACTACGCTTATTCCATTTGCCGCGGGTTTGCTGTTTACTAAAAGCCTGCCGCTTACCCTTGGGCTAATGTGCGCGTTTACATGGGGCGCAATATTGTTGTATGACAGCAAAGCGGCATTGCCGTATTTTAAAGGGCAAACCGGAGATGGCGCAATAGAGCTTTTATGGGTGTGCGCCCCTCTTGCGTTATACAGCGTGCTAAGCACGGCATCTGCCAGTTTACCAAAGCTATTTTTAGAGCGCGAGCTTGGCACGGAAATTATGGGTATATATAATTCGGTCACTGCCCCTGTGCTGTTGCTTCAGGTGGGCGCGGCATATTTGTTTACACCGCTTATTACGCTTATTTCAAGCCGTGTTGCTCAAAAAGATAAAAAGGGCTTTCTTTCCCTCATTTTGCGTGTGGCAATTTTGCTTGCCTTGCTTTTGCCTGTGGGGCTTGTGGGCGCGGCAGTGGTGGGCGAATGGGGGCTAAAGGTGTTTGTATCGAAAGACGCTGTACCGTATGCATATCTTTTATTGCCAATGGTAGTAGCGGCTGTAGAAACCGCCATGGTGCTTTTTGCATCAATGCTCCTTACTATATTGCGAGTGCTAAAAGGGCTTGTTATCGCCAATTGCGCAGGCATTGCAGTGTCGCTATTAGCCAGTGTGCCGCTTATCAGAATATTCAGCATGCAAGGTGCAACGTATTCTGCCATTTTGGCGCTTACCGTGCAGCTATCTTGCCTAATTGCTTTTGGAATTTACGGCGCAAAAAAATATTTTAAAGCGTAATTAACAATATAAATAATTTAATGCAAATTACTTTAAAAGGCAAAGAATTTAACACTTGTGAGTGCTGAATTTTTTTGCCTTTTTTGGTTTGGCGAATATACAAATTTAAAATACAAAATAAACAACATGCAAAACTATTATTGTCGCATTATCTAAATAATTTAAAATTAATGTTAAATATTTGTGCAAATAGTGCGTTTTTTATATTGACATAAGTCATGTATGCGATATAATTATTTTAGCGTATAAAATAAACGCGAATTTTGGGAGGTTTATTAATGGTTTATAATTTTGACGAGGTTGTTGATCGCATGGGCACAAACAGTGCCAAATGGGACAGCGGCAAGCTTTTAACCGTTATGGGGGTTACAGAACGTGTGGATAAAGACACATTGCCGCTGTTTACGGCGGATATGGATTTCAGATGCCCACCCAGTGTAAAAGCGGAAATACAAAAGGTAGTGGATTTTAACCTATATGGCTACACGGTTACAGATCCGTCGTTTAATCCTCGCTATTACAGCGCAATTACAAATTGGTTTTTGCACCGTCACGGCTGGGAAATCAAGCCAAACGAGATTTTATACGTAGACGGAACGGTAACGGCAATACGCCATGCACTGCTTGCTTTTTCAAAGCCAGGCGACGGCGTTTTAATTAACCGCCCCATTTATACGCCGTTTACAAACACTATTCTAGGCACAGGGCGCGTGGTTGTAAACAGTCCACTAGTTAATACAAACGGATATTATTCCATTGATTTTGATGATTTTGAACAAAAAGCCGCATTGCCGCAAACCAAATGCTTTATCTTGTGCAATCCGCATAACCCCACAGGGCGCATATGGTCTGACGCGGATTTAATACGTATGTATGATATCTGCGTTAAAAACGAAATAGTTGTTATAGCAGACGAAATACATGGCGACCTTATTCGCCAAAGCTCTGTTTTTCACCCACTTGCCACTTTAGTGGACGGAAATAACCTTGTGACCTGTACTGCCGCCAACAAAACATTTAATCTAGCAGGGCTTAAAGCAACTAATGTGGTGATTACAAATCCTGCGCTGAGAGGCAAATATTCGGCGCAGCTTGGCCTTTTATTCCCGTCACCCTTTACATTGGCGGCAACCATAGGCGCATATAATGGCGGCGAGGAATGGCTAGAGGAGCTTAAAAATTACTTAGACGGTACCATTGATTGGGTACTTGGCTTTTGCAAAGAAAATCTCCCTAAAATGAAATGCGTATGCCCTGAAGGCACGTACATTCTTTGGATGGATTTTCGCGATTATGGCTTATCTGCCGAAGAAATTCATAAAAAAATATATATCGACGCGAATGTTGTTTTAGAGGGCGGGCTTATGTTTGATCCGGAATGTGGGGCCGGTTTTGAGCGCATCTGCCTTTCCACGCGCCGAGAGATAGTGAGGGAAGCATTTACACGTATAGCAAAGCAGTTTGAAGGGCTGTAATATAAAAAAGAAATGAGGAAAAATCATGGACATCATGCAATTGGCAAATGGTCCCGCAATGTGGATTTTTGCAGGGCTCATCATCGGGGCAACGGTATTTCAATCGGTAACATTGTTTCGCTTGGCGCGAAAGTACATCGACAAAACTCAGCTTTTGTCACAAAGTGAAATAAAAACTTGTCTTAAAACAGGCGGCGTAGTATCAATAGGCCCGGCTCTTTCTGTTTTTGTTGTTGCATTAAGCATGATTTCCATGCTTGGCGCACCGTTCACCTTAATGCGTGTCGGTATGATTGGCTCTGCCAGCACAGAGCTTACAGCCGCCAGCATTGGTGCTGAAATGGCTGGAGTTTCTCTTGGCATTGATGCCCTTACGGGCAAAGCGTTTACCGCCGCCTTGTGGACATGCGCATTTATGAGCAGCGGATATCTTATTTTTGTTCCCCTTGTTACGCGTGGAGTAGGCAAGGCTATAAATAATATCGTAGTGCCTGCCGAGGGTAAAAAACGTTCTGTTCTAGCGTGGGTTTTAAGCGCGTTACTGCCGCTTTTAATCTTTTTGGCACTCTCGTTTATCCAAGCACGCAAAAGTGTTCCGCATTTAATTTCCCTTATTTTTGCCGCTGTTTTAATGCTTTTACTCAACGTTTTGGCAGGTAAGCTTAAGCAAAAATGGATGAAAGAATGGGCAATGTGTTTGTCTGTGCTTGGTGGTATTATTGCCGGCGCTGTAACAAACGCAATACTTTAAGGGGAGGAAAACAACATGAACGATACTAAAAAGCCAGTAACAACCGAAGAACAAGACACTATATATCAAAAAGAATATCTCCCAAAGGTACATAAATATGGCACCTTTACTATGCTGCTTATCTTAGTACTCAGCTTTTTGCCCGCCCTGTATTTTTCGTTTTTTCATGGCATGCACCCAGGCTGGGACGTTATTTTGAAAGCCGCCGCCACCATGATTGGCCTTGAGGTTTTCACATGGATTTTAGAGCCTGCGCTTTATTTCCCAATGATAGGCATTACAGGCTCTTACATCAGCTTTGTGGCAGGCAATATCACAAACATGCGTATTCCGGCGGCAACTGCGGCGCAAACTGCCGTAGGCGCAAAGCTAGGCACTCGCAAAAGTGAATTTGCGGGAGTAATAGGCATAGTTGCATCTGTTGTAGTAAACTTTATTGTTTTGGCGATTGTTATTTTATTCGGCAGCTATATTATTTCCATTTTACCCGAGAGCGTGAGCAATGCGTTAAACTATGCGTTGCCCAGTGTTTACGGTGCGCTGCTTGTAACCTTTATCGCCAGACTGAAAATGTGAGGAAATGCAAATGACACCATATATTGATATGCACTGCGACACATTAATGCAGGCATGGCTACACCGTAAAAAAGATGTGTTTTCCTTGCCAAAAGCTATGGTTGATGTTGAACGACTGCAAAAAGGCGAATGTATGGCACAGTTTTTTGCCATTTTCATGCCGCCGATTAAGATGAAAAAATATATGGGACCGTTTTTCCCAAAGAACGATGCCTATATTGAAAAGCTGTGCAATATTTTTGAAAACACGATTAAATGCCACAGTGAAACCATAGCATTTGCAGGAAATGCAGCGGAACTAAAACAAAATTATGAAAACCATAAAATATCCGCATTTTTAACTTTAGAGGACGGGCGAGCAGTTGACGGCAGCATGGAAAAGCTGGAACGTTTTTATAAAATGGGCGTGCGCCTTATATCGCTTACGTGGAATCAGCCAAACTGCTTTGGCTTTCCAAATTCCGACGATGCCGCTGCCATGGGTTTAGGCTTAACAGATTTTGGCAAGCTGGCAGTAGAGCGCATGAACGAGCTTGGCATATTAATAGACGTATCTCATCTATCCGACGGCGGATTTGCCGATGTGCTAAACATAAGCAAAAAGCCATTTGTGGCATCTCATTCCAATTGCCGCGCTTTAAGCCCGCACCGCCGAAACCTTACAGACGAAATGCTGAAAGCGCTTGCGGAAAAGGGCGGCGTTGCCGGCGTTAATTTCGGCCCCGGTTTTTTAAGCGCAGACATTACCTCTACGGAAAGCACATTGCCGAACATTCTTGCGCAGCTGCGCCACATGATACAAATAGGCGGCATAGGCTGCGCCGCAATAGGCACGGATTTTGATGGCATTAAAGGCAACCTTGCGATACCCGGTGCCGACAAAATGCCTTTGCTGTTTTATAAGCTTGAGCAAGAGGGCTTTACCGCTGAAGAAATTGAACATATTGCATATAAAAACGTACAGCGTGTGCTTGCAGACGCGCTATAAAGAAAGCTGTGAAAAGCACGATGAATACAGGTAGCAGATTGTATACCGCTTGCGAAAGCTATCGCATTTTATACCTTGCCGCGCGAAGCTTTTCAGCGCTTAAAAGGGCGATGAAGTTAAATATTTTGTATCCGTCTATGAAAGAGCGCATCATGCTTTGCGTTACACAGGTAAACGGCTGCGCCATGTGTTCCTATGCCCACACACAGGCGGCACTGGAGGCAGGGCTAGGCGAAAGCGAGATACGCCAATTGCTTGGCGGATATATGGAAGATGCCGATGCCGAGGAGCTGCCGGCATTGCTATTTGCACAGCATTATGCAAACAGCCGAGGAAAGCCATCTCAAAAGGCATGGCAGCAGGTTGTTTCTGTATATGGAAACGAAAAAGTAAAAGCCATTCTTGCGGCTATTCGCGTAATAATGGCTGGCAACACCTTAGGTATACCCATTGGCTCTTTAAAAGGCCGCTTTAGCGGAAATACCGATTTAAGAAGCAGCCTTGGCTATGAGCTTAAAATGCTTGCATGCGCAGTTTTGTTTGTTCCGACGGTATGTATTCACGCTCTTGTTTCTGCCTTACTCAGACGCAATTTTATGGATAATCTTTTAAATTAAACAGTGTAAAATCAAAGTTCCCCCACAAGGCTCTTTTAATAAAGGCCT
>JAVWZM010000048.1:0-17066 GCA_036661035.1 Oscillospiraceae bacterium | reverse complement strand
GCCCTTATTTCTCGAATTTCATCAAGCAAATGTTCAAAATATTCTTCATCAAAAATCTGTCCGTTTTCTAATCGTTTTTTATCAAGAACATATCCTTGAATTGTAAATGTTCTCAATACTTTTGTCGCCCATTGTCTGAACTGAGTTGCTCTATGAGAATTGACTCTATATCCAACCGAAATAATGGCATCAAGATTATAAAAAGTCGTTAAATAATTTTTTCCGTCTAAAGCAGTTGCCGAGGATTTCTCGGTAACTGAATCTTTTTCTAATTCGCCTTCATTAAAAATGTTTTTCAAGTGCAAGCCTATATTATCCGTGGAACAATCAAATAATTCAGCCATCGATTTTTGAGTAAGCCAGACATTTTCGTCATGAACACGAACTTCTATTCCGTCCTCTTCTGCTTGCTTTGTAAACACAAGAAAGTCTGTTGTACTATTTCTAATTTGTATATTATTTTCTTTCATATAAGGTCATTTCTCATATTTTCGGTTGTAATCTTATAAATTTTCGTTAATATTTTAAATCCCCTTAAAGCTAAAGGTAAATTCCATTGGCTTTGAGGCGTCGATTAGGTATTCGGGGTGAGTGTGTGCGCCCCAGGTGTCGTCGCCGCCAACGCCCATTTGCTGCTTTGCGGCACGCACTACGGTGTAATGCACCTTTGGCAGCTCGTAGGCATGCTTTGCGTTTTCTATTTCGTGTGGGGTGTATGGCAAGGCGGAAAAGCTTATTCCGTCGCCGCTAAAAAGCATACCTCTGCCTGTTTTGTCGGTTAGCTTTGCATAGCGCACGCCTATTTTGTTGCCACATTCCTGAGGCACAAGATATTTTGCCATATTGTCCTCTACGCTATTATGATATATGCCCAGCTTCGCGCCGCGGCAGCGGTCTTGATAAGTTTCGTCGGGGCCAAGGCCGTACCATGTAAGCTTATTATAATCTGCGTTTAGCTTTAGCATCACGCCAAATTCCGGCATGTCGTGCAGCTCTTTTTGGGGCGTATAGGAAAGGGTGGTTTTCACTGTGCCGTCGCCATATACCGAATAGCTTAATTTGCACTCGCTTTGCGGTGTTGTGGGCATAAAATAAATATACGACACCGTTATGCACCCTTCGCCCATTTCTACATTAGGCCGCGAAAACTGCTTGCCATCGGGAGATTTATGAGAAATATATTGGCTTGCGATTTTCCACTGGCCATACCGCGCAGGCATAAGGTTGCCATAATCGTTATCCGTTGGCGCGCGCCAAAAATTGGGCATCGGAATACTTTCAAGCATTTCCTTGCCGGCATATCTGTAAGACACAAGCCCACCATTTAATCCGCTAAACAGCATGTCGAAATTATCTCCGCGCACACCGATATTAAAGGAACCGACTATGAGAGAAACCGGTTTTTCACAGCGGATTTTTTCGCCCTCGTTTTTATAAACGAATTGTCCAAAGGCAACCTCATGGCCTTTTTTGGCATAAGCCGTATCTTCTTTAAGGCAAAAAGACACCGTTATGGCATATTCTCCTATTTCTGTTTGCGGCTTTACCGAAAGGGCAAATTCTTTTTTCTCCAGTGGCGGTACATCTGTAAAAAGAATATCTTTTTGCATCTCTACGCCGTTTTTAAGCACGGTTACAACGCAGTCGTATTCATCTGTGGAAGTAAATAAATTAAGGTTTTCCACAAGCACCGTTTCTTTATTTACATGCACTTTAATGTTTTGATAATTAAATTTTACCTCGTTCATTTTAGGCGAGGGCAAGCGGTCGCCGCCATATACAATGCCGTTTCCGCTAAAATTATAATCTGTCGGTCTGTCGCAGAAATCTCCGCCATATGCTTCAAATTCTTCGCCATATCGGTTTTTCTTGGTGATGCTTTGGTCTATATAGTCCCAAATAAACCCGCCTTGATATAAAGGCTCTGTGTCCGAAAGGTCTGTATATTTGTGCATAGCACCGCAGGAATTGCCCATTGCATGGGTATATTCGCACACAATAAACGGCTTTGCTCTGTCTTTTGCCAAAAACTCTTTTATTTCCGCCACGTTTGTATACATGCGGCTTTCAATATCGCTGGTATCGTTGTATCTTCTGTCTAGGCTTATGCCCTCGTAATGCACAGGGCGCGTGACATCAAGCTTGCGGAAAAACTGCGACATTTCGTATATTATACTGCCGCCAAAGCTTTCGTTTCCGCAGGACCATATCAATATGGACGCATGGTTTTTATCGCGCTGATAAATGCTGTTTACCCTATCCATCATTGCGCCTCGCCATTCCTCGCGGTCGCCGGGCAGCGTCGCCTCTATTTGCTTTTCCACAGGTGCAACAGCCGCCCAAGTGCCATGGCTTTCAAGGTTGGTTTCGTCTATTAAATATATACCGTATTCGTCGCAAAGCTCGTATAAATAAGAGCCGTTTGGATAATGGCTTGTTCGAATAGCGTTGATATTGTTTTGCTTCATGGTGATAATATCTTGCAAAGCCTCGCTTTTAGTGACGCATCGCCCGCCCTTAGAGCTAAATTCGTGCCTATTTACGCCTTTAAACACAATGCGCTTGCCGTTTAAAAGCATGATGCTGTTTTTAATTTCAAAACGGCGAAAGCCCACGCGCTGTTTTACTTCCTCGCACAGCTCGCCGCGGCTATTGCGCACTTCTAACAAAAGCGTGTACAAATGCGGCTTTTCTGCGCTCCAAAGCATTGGCTTTGATACATCTATTTTGGATATTAAGTTTGCCGATATAGCCTCGTCTTTTTGGGCTATTGTTTTGTCGCCGTATAAAAGCGTTAGCTTTACACTGCCCTCGCCTATAAATTCAGTTTCTACGGCAAGCACCGCTTTGCTAAAGGTATCGTTTAAATTTGTGGTTATTTTAACGTCATGTAAATGCGTTTTTGGTACAGTGTATAAATAGACACTGCGATAAAGCCCCGAAAAGCGGAAAAAGTCTTGATCCTCGCACAAGCTTGCGCTTGTCCATTTAAACACCTGTACCGCAAGCTTGTTTTCGCCCTGTGTAAGATAGGGTGTCAGCTCAAATTCGTGTGGGGTAAAGCTGTCTGTGCTATATCCCACATATTTGCCGTTACACCACAGCGCCATGCCGCTTTCTGCGCCCTCAAACGCCACAAAAACAGGGCTTTCCTGCCATTCCGACCGCACTGTAAAATATTTTACATAGCTTGCCACAGGGTTAAACTCTGTAGGTATTTCCCCTGCCGCCACGTTTTCTCGCCCGTCCCATGGATATTGCACATTTGAATATTGGGGCAAATCGTAGCCCTGCATTTGTATATGCCCCGGCACGCGAATATCCGCCCATGGGCGGCAATTATATTCCGTATTTTCAAAGCCTTTTATGGCATCTGCATAGTTGCGCGCATAGGCAAATTTCCATATGCCGTCAAGAGGCATGCGGAAATCGTTGCCGTTTAAAACATATTCATGATCCGAATGTGCAGGCAAGCGGTTTTCGCTGAAAAAATCGGGGTTTTTTACTTTGTCATAATCAAATTTTAACATTGCATTTTCTCCTTAATTTTACTGCCTTTATTGTAACATATTTACCAATATAAAACCAAAGCTTTTTCAATATTTTACTTGGCAATTTTTATTAACCATTGTATTGACTTTTACGGTTTTATTAAAAGCTTATGCCTATGTGCGCTATCCCACATGCGCAATACTAAATGTTGGGGCTGTGCCGACGAATAGAACTCAAGCAAAACAGCGGCAGGCATATTGCCCACCGCTGTTTTGTTGTTGTTTAAAATATCGCGGCAGTTAAAGCCGTGCATGTGCGATAGCACGCACATAGAATAAGTTTGTTAAATATGGGTATCCCATGCGCCGCAAAATGCGTCGACGGTGCTTTCGCCCTTGAAGGTGGATTTGCCCACTATTTTTTCCACCACTGCGTGGATTGCCGCGGGTGTGCCGTTGTATGCGTTGATATAGGTAGGCACCATTGGCACATCAATTAAGTGGAAGGGATTATTCACCGACACAAATACCGTGGGCATTTCTGTAACGTACCATGGAATATCCGGCCCCATGGGCATGCTCCAGTGCAAGCGGCGCTCGTTGCTTTGCGAAAAGCCAGAGATATTCGCAATAATAACAACCGCATCAAATTTGCTTACAAATTCCTGTACAGGTGTACTTGCCAAAAGCTGCTTGCCGTTTACATCTGTTCTGATATTAAAGGTAGTCACGGCAAAGCCTGCCGCCTCAAGCTCCTCTTTCATGATATCCTCTGGGCTTTTAGAGCCGCCGCCCATCATCTGGCGCATTGCGTCCGAAAGAGAATCCAAGCTGTAAAGCATGATGCGTTTATGTGTTTTGGGTGTAAGTGGCAACTGATTTGCCGTGTTTTTTACAAGGGTAATGGACTCATCATATACCTCTGCTTGCTTTTTAATATGTTCGCTACAGCCGATTATCGAAAGGTTTTCTTTTGGCGGCATCAAGGTGCCTGCCGCTTGCTTTTCGTGCAGCTTTAGCATGGCTTTCATGGCAAGCACGCGTGTAAGGGCATCATCAAAACGCTCTTTGGATAAAAGCCCGCTTTCAAGCCCTGCCTTCATGGCGGCGGTGTCTTCGTCTTTATCGCGATAATACAGCACTAAATCGCAGCCGCACTCTATGCAGTATGGCACAAATTCGCCGCGTTTCATCTTAGAGGTAAGGCCTACCATATGGGTAGCATCGGTAATGATAAGGCCGTTAAAGCCCAACTGCTCGCGGAGCAAATCTGTAAGCAATTCCTTTGAAATGGTGGCCGGCATAATATCCTTATCGGCAATACCGGGGCGCAAGCGGCGGCTATATTCGGGCATTTGGATATGCCCTATCATTACAGACTGCACACCTGCGTCTATCATGCCCTTATACACCTTGCCGAAGGTAGCGTCCCATTCCTCGCAAGACATATCGTTAATGGTAGTTACAATATGCTGGTCGCGCTCGTCCATGCCGTCGCCGGGGAAATGCTTCATGCAGCAAGCGACACCTGCGTCGGTAGCACCGCGCAAATATTCCTTGCCCATGCGCAAAACCATATCAGCATCTTGGCCAAAGCTTCTGTTGCTTATAACGCAGTTGCGCCAGTTGCGGTTAATATCAACTATCGGTGCAAAGGTCCAGTTGCAGCCAACGGCGGCGGCCTCTTTACAGCCCATATAGCCCATATAATATGCGTTTTCATCGTTGTGGGAGGCACCGATAGCCACAGGATCGCCAATATAAGTGCCGCCTGCAACAGCACCGTTGCCGCCGCTTTCTACGTTTGCCGCAATAAGAGCAGGCACTTTACACGCCTTTTGTGCCGTTGCGTTTTGCTCGTACAGCTTTTCGGGGCTTAAATTGGTGTAGCGAAAGCCCGACATGCCGTAGGCGTTTATGCGGCTTTCTATTTCTTCTGCCGTGTTATTCCACAGCATGTCCATGAATAATTGCCCTATTTTTTCGTCTAGTGTTAGGCTGTTTTTGGTTTTCTCCACCCATTCAATGTCCTTATCAGACAGATAAAAAGGTTTCGCTTTTAAATTAATCATGCTTTGCCTCCTTTTATTTTTATGTTTACAAACATTTTGTATTAATTATATGTTATCACTTGCAAGTTTAAATCTCAACAAAAACAAAGTGCGCCAAATGTAAAATTATTATGACGGAAATTGCGCAAGGCAATAGCCTATACTTTGTTTCGATATTTGCATATGAATATAAACCGGGCATTATCCTATTACAGATTTGTACAGCCTGTAGCCGCCGCTTAAATTATATGCATCAAAGCCGTTTTGCGTTAAAATGCGTGCCGCAATATATCCGCGCAGCCCCACTTGGCAGGTAACATATACGGGCTTTGTTTTATCAAGCTCCGATAAATGCTCGCGCAGCTCGTCTAGCTGCATATTGATAAAGCCGTCTATATGCCCTGCGGCATATTCGCCGGGTGTGCGTGTGTCCAGCAATATTGCGCTGCCGTCACGGGGCAAAGCCGCTACGTCGTGCCAATGAAAGTTTTTTGCCTTGCCTGTAAGCAAGTTTTCTATCACGTAGCCTGCCATGTTTACCGGATCCTTGGCAGAGGAGAATGGCGGCGCATAGCAAAGCTCCAGCTTGGTTAAGTCGTAGGCAGTTGCGCCAAAATGTATGGCAGATGCCAGTACGTCACAGCGTTTATCCACGCCCTCTTGCCCTATTATTTGCGCACCAAGCAGCTTGCCTGTGCCTTTTTCAAATATAATTTTAACAGACATATTTACAGCGCCCGGGTAATAGCCCGCATGGTTTGCGGAATACGTGTAGGATTTATCATAGTTTAGCCCCAAACGCTTTGCCGTTTTTTCGTTTATGCCTGTGGTGGCAACTGTCAGCTTAAACACACGCAAAACAGAGGAGCCCTGCGTGCCGCCGTAGCTGCTGTCGCCGCCGCAGATATTGTCTGCCGCAATGCGCCCTTGCTTGTTGGCAGGGCCTGCCAGCGGTATTGCCGTTTTTTGCCCTGTGATATAATCTACCACCTCCACAGCGTCACCCACAGCATAGATATTGTCGTCGCTTGTTTTCATGTGGTCGTCTGTAATAATATGTCCACGCGCGCCAAGGGCAATGCCCGCTGCCTTTGCAATGGCGGTTTCGGGCCTTACGCCTATTGCCATTATAAGCATATCGGCGTTCACTTCGCCCTTATCAAGGGTAATGGCAAGGGTATCGCCCGTATCTTTCACTGCTTTTACCGCATTGCCAAGCAGCAGCTTTACGCCGCGCCCCTGCACATGACGATGCACCTCGCACGCCATATCGTAGTCCAGCGGCGCAATCATTTGCTCCGACATTTCAATAAGGCTTACCTCAATGCCTGCCGAATGTAAGTTTTCCGCCATTTCTGCGCCTATAAAGCCGCCGCCCACCACAGCCGCCGAGCGCGGCTTATGCGCCTTGATATATTCCTTTATTTTTACCGTATCGGGGATATTACGCAAAGTAAACACCTTGCTGCCATCAGCCCCCTCTATTGGCGGCACAATAGGCTCTGCGCCCATAGAAAGCACAAGTTTGTCGTAGCTTTCTGTATATTCTTCGCCTGTTTTAACATTGCGCACTTTTATGGTTTTGGCAACTTTATCTATGGCAACAGCCTCGCTAAACACACGCACGTCAATATTAAACCGTTCTAAAAAGCTTTGTGGCGTTTGCAGCGTCAGGGCAGATTTATCCGTAATTTCTCCACCGATATAATATGGCAAGCCGCAGTTGGCAAAGGAAATATATTCTCCGCGCTCTATGATGATTATTTCTGCATTTTCGTCCAGCCTGCGCAGCCTTGCCGCCGCAGACGCACCGCCTGCTACGCCGCCGATAACGATAACCTTAGTATTCATTAAATCACTCCTTATTTATAATTTATAGAGAAGTGCAAAACTCATAAGAGTAAAGCGGTCAAGACCGTTACCTACGATGAATTGTGTTAAATAAAATTGCGAACCATAGGATATTGCAGTGCCGAATTTCAACTCCGCCGAAAACCCGCGTTTTGTACATCTCTAATAATTTGTTTTATGCTTTCAGTATAACATATATTTTGGCAACTTAAAATGATAACTGTATACAAAAAAACGGCAGCCACCTTTGTAGCTGCCGTAAAAAATTATCGTACCATGCAATATTGTTTTAACGCAAAATGCTTTTGCAACACCTCAAACACATTAAAGCCAAAATGCTTATACATATCTACATTATGCACATTATGTGTTTCAAGGCTTGTAAGCATGCGCTTTTGGTCGGCATAGGCTATCACCTCGCGCAATAGCTTTGCTGCGATGCCGTTGCCTTGCTTTGAGGGGCGAACGGCAAGATAAATAATATGCAGACGGTCGTCTGTACAAATATCATCTGTCCACGCCTCGGATAAATACCCCTGTCCACGCACAAAATTCCATAAGGTTTTAAGGGATAAATCGTCTTTAATAAGGCATGCGCCTGTTTTAAGCGCACAAAAAGCCTCTTTTAGATTATATACAAACTGATTATACGGCTCGCTTTCATCAGACACTATTATAATGCCGTTAATGTCCGCGCTGTCTGCAAAAATCTCGCAGTTTTGAAACAAATCCTCTATTTCGCAATCAAATATCTCCGGCAGCATCTTTTTTCGTTTGGACTCGTCTGGAATTAGCTCGCAATAAAGCGGATCTTGCAGAAAACATTCCGCAAGCAAGCTGCAAAGCTTGTCGGCATCTTTTTCCCGTAAACGATACAGGCCATCGGTATTCAAAAAATTCACTCACCTTTAATATTTATTCTGGTTTATGGCGAGTATTTGCTAGTACATAATTTCACCCCAATTTTAAAGCGCAGATATGCGCACCGTTTTGCTTTTGATAGTTGATTGGAGGAATTTGTTTCTGATAATATTATATCCCGTTTGCCTTTAAAAAGACAAACGGGATATTTGCGATTAGTTCGGCAAAAGGTATCAGCTAATTGCAGCTTTTCACCTCACGTATATATAAATCTTACAAATGCTTGCAAATACTCTCGTTTACTCACAAATGCTCATGTGGCACCGCTACTGTTTGAAATCGTCGAAATTATCAAAGTCGGAATAATCGTCGTGTGGCTCTGCATTTTGCGCTTCGCTATTGTCGCTTTGCTTATCAGACGCAATATTTTCTCGCTTTTTCCACACGAAATACACGGTAACTGCCGCTAAAAGCACAATAATCGGCACGAAAATCATAAAAGGATTTGTTCCCTCGCTTTTTCCGCTTTGTGCCGAAACAGTGCTTTGTGGCTGTGCTGAAACAGCAGACGAAACCGTGGGCTTACTTACGGACGACGGCTGAGGTATGCTTTCCTCCTTGTTTTGCTCCGCGCTGTTTAAAGACGACGAAACTATGGGCTTGCTTTCCTCTTTAAAAGTAAACAAGGCTTCTATTTCTGCCGCGTCCTTGCCCTTTATCTTATATAATGCGATAAAATATTCTTTTAGCCCGTCCAGAGTTTGCGCGCCAAGGCTTTTGCGCTCTTTTTGTGAAAGCGCAGTGTACATGCCAAGGCTTTCTTCTATATAGGCTTGGTTTGCGCGCACATCGCCCGCCACAGCCGCCTCGATATTACAGCGTATTAGGTATTCCAGCCTTTGGGTTACTGCCTTCATCGCCTCGTTTGGCTCCGTTATAGGCTCTTCTTCAACAACTGCCGCTGAAGACGGCGCAGGTGCCATAGACGAGGAAGTCGGCGCAGATGCCGCGCTTATTACAGGCGCTGTAATCGCAATGGTTTTTTGCGTTTCGTTGCCGGCAAAATCCGTTACTCTAAGGGACAATGTATGCTCCGCTTTCGTTTCAAGGGTATGGGAATACGCGTTCTTTTTTATACCCTCCTCGGCAAATACAGCGTTGGCATCGCTTACAAATTCCGCCCCGTCCACGCTGTATTCCACCTTGCCGATACCGCTGATATCGTCGCGTATTTGCGCTGTAATCACAAGCTTGGTTGCCGCCGCCCATGCGTTTTCGCTAAGGGGTGCCTCGCTCCACGGGCTGTCGTTAATCATGATATTTTCAACCACAGGTGCGGTGGTATCTTTTTTTACGGTAACCGCCTCAGGCTCAGTGGCTTTTCCGTCTGCGGTTTTAAGCACAATGTTTATCACGCTTTCCCCCTCAAAGGTTACGGGGTTATCCTCTGCCACTATTACCTCTTGAAAGCCGTTTTGCGGCTCTACGGCAACATCTGACACAAACCAGCCCGATTCGTTCAGCTTTTCGCCGCGCAATACAAAGCCATCGCCTGTGTTTATATCTCCATTCACCTTAACGGTGTAGGTAACGGCGTCGCTTTTAATATAGTTATTGTCCTCAGGCAGCCTTACCGAAAGCACAGCCTCGCCCGCCGCAATTGATGTAAAGCGTGCAGGCTTACCCGTTTCGGGCTTTACCACCGTGCCACTGCCCGTTGTCCACATATAAACAGGCTTTGTGCCCGATGCCCAGCGAGTGGATATTACACCTGACGCTCCCGGCTCAATGCTGCCGCCTGTTCTTTCCTCGTTATCAATCAATGCCGCGCATGCGCTGCGCAATATGGGCGCAGGCTGCTGAGCTTTTTTAATTACAAAGGTCCTTGGGTACTCCTGTATTTTTTCACCATTGGGGTTTACAAATTTTACATTGTCGCCAAAGGTGATAACCGCAGTGTATGTGCCTGCCTGAGTTGGCTCCTCCACGGCTTTATCCGGATTTTTAAGTGCCTTGCCATCGCCTGTGTGTGTGCGCTTATATGTAACCGTATAGCCTGTTACGTCCTCTGCAAGGCCCGACCAATATGGCGTGGCAATAGGTGCCTGTGGCTTGGGACTACCGTTTTTATTGCGTGCAAACACTGTGCTTTTTTGCGAAAAAATAAACTCCACTGTTTTATCGTTTTTTCCGAATAACGCGTATGCAGGAGCGCATGTTGCCACAAACAGCATTAAAACCATTGCCGATGATAAAAAATGTTTTAAAATCTTACGTTTCATCTAAAATGCGCTCCTTTTCGTAATTATGTAATGATATTATTATTTTATCATTATAAATACATTTTTGCAATTGCTAATGCCATTTCTCGATAATTTGTGATATACTGAATTAAAAAGGCAAGGGGGATAACAACATGAAAAGCAATTCGCCGATAATTTCTGCCGAAAAAATGCAATATCTTTCTTTGTTAGCAGAAAAATACCCCACTATACAAGAAGTTTGCACCGAAATTATCAACCTGCAAGCCATACTTAATTTGCCCAAGGGCACCGAACATTTTATTAGCGATGTGCATGGCGAATACGAAGCGTTTTATCATATTCTCAACAATTGCTCCGGCGTTGTGCGCGAAAAAGTGGATATCCTTTTTGGCAAACAGCTTGCCCGTGCCGAGCGCGCGGAGCTTTGCACGCTTATATATTATCCCGAGGAAAAAATGGAACGTCTGCGCGCCGACAGCGCACTTAATGACGATTGGTACGAAAAAACCCTTATAGAGCTGATAGAGCTTTGCCGCATGATGGCAAGCAAATATACTCGAAGCAAAGTGCGTAAGGCATTGCCTGCGGAATTTAGCTATATTATCGACGAGCTTTTGCATGCGTGGCCCGGCGAGGGCACAAACCAGCGCATTTATCATAAAAACATTATAGACACCATTATAAATATAGACAACGCGTATGCTTTTATTATTGCTCTTGCAAATTTAGTAAAGCGTCTTGCTGTGGATCGTCTGCATATTGTGGGCGATATCTTCGACAGAGGCAGCGGCGCAGACAGTGTAATGGAGCTTTTATCACATCATCATAGCGTGGATATCCAATGGGGCAACCATGATATTTTATGGATGGGCGCAGCCGCAGGCAGCGAGGCATGCATTGCCACTGTTGTTAAAAACAGCATGGCATATCGCAATTACGCCACCCTCGAAAACGGCTACGGCATCAGCCTTCGCCCTTTGTTTTTATTTGCCGAAAAAACATATCCTCTTTGCAAAGACGCATACGAAGCGGCAGAACTTGCTATATCTGTGCTTTTGTTAAAGCTGGAGGGCGCGGCTATTATGCGCCACCCCGAGTACAATATGGCAAGCCGCCTTGTGCTTAACTATATAGATTATTCGGCAGGCACTGTAACGCTGGAGGGCAAAACCTATGCCCTGTCGCAAAACTATTTCCCCACTATAGACGCCGAAAGCCCCTATAAGCTTACAAAAGCCGAGCAGGATATCACCGAGGGGTTGCAAAGAGCATTTGCCGACAGCGAGCGGCTGCATAGGCATGTGCGGTTTTTATATGCCAACGGCTCTATGTATTGTATATATAATCAAAACCTTTTGTTTCACGGCTGCATACCCATGACGGAGGACGGCGAGCTTAAAACCTTGCAATTTTGCGAAGAACCGCTTTGCGGAAAAGCCTTGATAGATTATCTTGACGCCGCCGCACGCAGCGCGTATTTTGGCACCGACGGTAAAAACCGCCGCAGACATCTTGACCTTATGTGGTACATGTGGTGCGGCTCCGACTCGCCTTTATTCGGCCGCGATAAAATGACTACCTTTGAGCGCATGTTTGTACCCGACAAAAGCACATGGGCGGAGGGCAAGGATCCTTACTACACCTTTTGCCAAAACAGCGAGGTGTGCGAAAAGCTGCTGCGCAATTTCGGCATTTATTATCCCGGTGCCCACATTATAAACGGGCATGTGCCTGTGCGCACCACCGAGGGCGAAAGCCCTGTAAAAGCAGGCGGCAAGCTAATAGTAATCGACGGTGGCTTATGCAAGGCGTATCAGCCCACCACGGGCATTGCAGGGTACACGCTGATATACAATTCCCAAGGCATGCGCATTTTGGCGCACGAGCCATTTGACGGGCGCAGCAACGCCGTAAGGCTGGATAAAGACATCATCTCGGAATCCAACTTTTTTGAAACGGAAATAGACCGCGTGCTTGTGCGCGACACGGATATCGGCAACAGTATTTCCAGCCGAATTTACGACTTAACATTGCTTTTACACACCTATCGTGACGGCCGCCTTGTGCCGCGCATGGACGGAAGAAAAAAATAAGTTTTTACATAAGCAGCAAAAAAGCACTCCGAAAAGCTTGATTTTACATGCTTTTCAGAGTGCTTTATTCGTTTTGCGTCAGGTAGCCCTATTTATCGCTATTTGCCTTGCTTAAAGCCTTGTCGTCTGCAAAAAGGCAAAGCTTATTTGCGCGTGATAAACGTTTTATCTCCGCCTCGCGCCGCAATGCGTCACCTTTTTCTTCTATTTCTTCGTGATATACAAGTCGCACGGGCAAACGCGAGCGAGTATATTTTGCGCCGTGGCCGCTTGAATGTGCGGCTACGCGCTTTTCCAAGTCGTTTGTCCAACCTGTGTACAAGGAGCCGTCGGCACATTGCAGCAAATAAACGTAGTTCATTTTTGCTCCATCGCCTTTTTGCACGCGCTGATAACCTCGTCTTTTGTGGCGGCGGTTATTAAAAACCTGCCTGCATGGCAAAAGCTAAGCCCTTTTATTTCCGAAATTTCCGCAAGAGTCTCGTTTTCAAGGCCTGCCCATTCTTCGGGGAACATTATTCTCGGCGCGTTATTGCTAAAGCTTGTCGGCACACATTGGGCGCAAAATCCGCCTCTTTGCGATGGATATATTGCAAATTTTGCATCTTTATCGTGTATTAAAGTCATTTTCCACGGCGCATATTTTTCTAATATCACAATGCCGTCCTGAGATACGGCAAGTGCCGCGTCCACCAATTCCTTGGCGCGCAAAATGCCCTTTGTCGCCTTTATTTTTTGCAAAAGCATTTCCTTTGCAAGCCCCACAGCCCGTGCAAAGCAGGCATCGGGATTAAGCGTTTCGTCCCACGCAGGGTTAAACGCACCGATAACGCTCGACAGAATATTACCGCAGCCTGTGTTGTCGTCTAAATCTATGGGCTGGATAAAATGCTCGTCAAAACGCTGTGCCTCTTTTTCGGGTAAAAAATCCGCGCCCACAGCGCGCCACAAAAGCCCGAATGCGGCATATTTTACACCGTTTGCGCGTACAGGCGTATTTGAGCCGTGGTGGTCGTATTCTCCGCCGCCGATATCAAACACTATACCGTCAAAGCCCTCAGGCACTTTGTAGCCCCTTATAATATGAATTTTAGGATTGCAAATTTGCAAAAGTGCCGCTGAGAACACATCATCTGCATGAAAATGCCCACCATGTGTAAATGCTGTATCCGGAATTATCAAATCAAAAAATCTCCCTTTATTAAAAACTTATACCTTTTTGTTCCTTTGTGAAAAAGCACTATTAAAAGGATAACACAAGATTTCAAAATTTGGTAGTGATTTATAGATGCTTTTTTGATAAACCTTCATCATTTTGTGATATACTTATACAATAAATTGCAATTTAAGACAAAGGAGTTTTTTATATGAGGAAGAAAAAATCGCATTTTGGCGTAGTATTGCTTGGAATAATTGCCGTAGCGTTGCTAATCGGAGCCATTTTTTTAATGTTTAACGGCACTCATCTGTCTTTATCAATATTCGATTTTACCGATAAATCCGTACCTGCCGCCGCACCGCCCACCTTTGCAGGGCCTATAAAAGCCATCACCCTGTCAGGCGGCGGAGATATGCTTTTGTCCCAAGACCAAAGCCGCGACGCACAAAAGGCGTCTATAGATAGCGCTCTCGATTTTGCGGTGCAAAACGGCTTTGATGCCGTTTTATGGGAATGTACAGGCGCGGACGGCTCCATGTACTATCGCAAATATAAGGGCGAAGCAAAGCCGCCTAAGTTTATTTCAGACTGCGATACATTTTTAAATAAATGGGATTCCCTTTCTTATCTTTGCAGCAGCGCTGCCACCAGAGGCATTGGCGTATTTGCCTATGCAGAGCCGCAAAGCATAAGCGCAGACGCCGCCGCAAGCCTTGAAAAGCATTACCCCCTTTCCGGAACATATACCCTACAAACGGCTTTGCCCGAGGGGGCAGAAACAGGGGATACAATCTACAAGGGCGTAGGCGGCGAGCCGCAGCTTACCGCGGTAAGCTCAGCCACAGGCTTTGCAAACGCCGCAAAAACTTACGAGGCAGAGGGCTTTGGCGGCTTTGTTTTCGGCGAATATTCAAGCCTTGTTTCAAGCCTTAACACTCTATCGCCATATTTTGCTTTGTATAACGAGGCGGCTCCTGCGGCGTTTACCGCGTTTACACCCTCCGCCGCACTTACCCTCACGTATCCGCAGGACACCACAAAGCCCATTTACACCGATACTTGCTTTTTAATGGGCACGTCTAACCCCGATTTGCCGCTAAGTTTAAACGCAAGCGAAGTAAAACGCTTTGGCTCAAGCGGGCTTTTCGGCGTGCTGGTAAATTTGGAATTAGGCGACAACTCCTTTGTTTTATCCCAAGGGCAAGGCGACGTTTCTTTCACCATTACAAGGAAAAAATCCACGTATAAGCCAAATCCAAATGCCCAAGATGCCACTGTAAAGGCAGCAAACGGGCAAATGATAGAAATAACCACAGGTATTGCAAGCGCTCTTACAGATCCATCAAGCGACGACAATATCAACGAAACCATAAAAAAAGGCGCAAAAGTACGCGTAACAGACAGCAAGCGCACTAAGCGCGGCGGCAAAAAAACATGGGCATATCGCATTGCAAGCGGCGATTATATCTTAGCGCGCAATGCAAAATTTACAGACAGCTCAACAGCGGCTTTTTCTGCCGCGTCTGCGCAAAAAATAAATAACAACGAGTTAATTCCTCTCGGCAGCGGTACCCCACTTTGCTATACTTTAAAAGAGGATAACACCCTAACGCTCACTTTTTACGACACCGATATTGCGGTGGATTTTGCAATAAGCGGCAGCGAATTTATACTTTCCTCCGCTGTTAATCCCGTAGAGGGCGGCAACGCGGTTGTGCTGACGCTAAACCCCGACAAGCCCCTTTGGGGCTGGGACATTCGGTACACAAACGGCAATACCGAGTTGTATTTAAAGGCGTCGCCAAAGCGCAGCGATAATATCTCAAAGCCCCTTGAGGGTGTGCGTGTTCTTTTGGACGCAGGCCACGGAGAAGACGATTCAGGCGCAATGGGCGTAGCCGGTTTAGAGGCTCCCCTTGAAAAAGATGTGAACTTAAATGTAACTCTTTCCGCAAAGCATTATCTTGAAAAGCTTGGCGCAACCGTGCTTTTAACACGCAGCGACAATACGTTTAAAACTTTGGACGAACGTCTTGAGGCTATCGGCACCGAAACACCGGATTTATTTATCTCCGTTCACCATAATTCTGTAGAGCTTACGGTAGACGCAAACGAAAGCCGCGGCACTGAATGTTATTATTTTTACAAATGGCACAAGCCCCTAGCCGATAATCTTGTAAACGGCGTAAGCGCAGCGGCAGGGCGAGAAAACCGCAGCGCAAAATACGGATATTATTACGTTACACGCAGTACCATGGCGCCAAGCGTGCTTTTGGAAACAGGCTTTATGGTAAACCCGCTTGAATACGAAAGCGTTACAAGCCCCGCTGCTGTTTCTGCAACAGGCGCCGCCATTGCCGAGGCGGTTTTAAACCTTATCCCCACTATATAGCAACCTGCACTCTGTTTAAAAGTTCCGCATGTAAAGGCAATTTGCCATACAATGTGCGCACATTAAATATTGCTCGCAATTTGTTTTGCACTGATATACAATTTTCACTTACCGTGTCGATTTCACATTAAAATATAAAGGAGCGTTTTTATGAAAAAGCTGGCTAACACATCATTCATCTACGCAATTCTGGCAATGATAGGCGGCGTGTTCTATCGCGAATTTACAAAGTTTTTAAATTTTACCGGCGTTACTCGCCTATCGTTTGTACATTTGCATTTGTTTGTATTGGGAATGTTTTTCTTTTTAGTGGTACTGCTTTTAGATAAGCAATTTCATGTTTCTGCCCATAAAAGCTTTGGCAAATTTTACATTACATACAATCTTGGTCTTGCCGTTATGGTAATCATGCTGATTGTTCGCGGAGTAACCGAGGTGCTTGCCACACCGCTTTCCCCAGGGCTTTCCGCCGCTGTTTCCGGCATTGCAGGCATAGGGCATATTATCCTCGGCGTTTCTATTTTGTGGTATTTGTCCATGCTTAAAAAAAGCATTAAGGAATAAATTTGCAACCTGTATGGGCTATTGCAATGCAATTGCATTGTGCAATCTCCGCGGTATATTGCAATCTTGCCGTATTCTCCCCACTCCGTAGGGACGGCGGCTCTGCTCCGCCCGTTGGGGTTTTGCAGCTTGGCTGCGTTCCACAATCTAACTGCACTCCACGCACTCCGTAGGAGCGGTGGCTCTGCTCCGCCCGTTAGATTTTTGCAATGTAATTGCATTTTGCATAGTTGATTGCACTTTGCAGTGCTTTATTCTTTTTAATATATGACAGCACTAATCACTGCATTTGTCCATACATATAGCAATGCTAAATAAGTACACGCGCCAAGGGCGCGAT
>JAVWZM010000047.1:0-17403 GCA_036661035.1 Oscillospiraceae bacterium | reverse complement strand
CTGTCCATGCCTATCTGCGCTTAAACGGCTCCCCAACCGATCCGGAATTTTATAAAGGGCTGGTAAGCGATCAATACGGCTATGTGCAGGTTGCCGACATCGCGGTTATCATTGGACATTTGGACGGGCCGAGGACACCAAAGAAATAGCTGCCGTTCGGCGACTAAATTATCGCCAAAGAGCCTTTTGCTGTTGCACCTTTCAGTAAAGCCATTGAAAAACGGCAGCCTAACATTTAGTATGAAATCAAAAAAAGCTGCAAACCCTTATAAATAAAGGTTTGCAGCGAGGTTTACTGGTGTCCTTGAGCAGATTCGAACTGCTGGCCTTCCGCTTAGGAGGCGGACGCTCTATCCAACTGAGCTACAAAGACATTTATGAAATTGCGGTGATTTTAACCCTCGGTGGTTGATACAAACAATTTAACCACTAAGAAGGCAAGCGTTCTATACGGCTGAGCTGCAAAAGCGTAAATTCCAAATGGAATATATACAACAATTGCAAATGCAAAACCGCTGTGCAGGGCGAAAATTGCGTGGGCGCGATTAATTGCAGCTAATGGCGGAACTATATTTATTTGAAAGTTAATTTAACTGCATAATAGATTATAATTAATTATACAGCAAATTGCAAGGTTTTTAAGATAAGAGTTAAAGTAATTTGAAATTAACAGTAAAAACAGTTGAAAAACCTCGCGATTTGGTGTATAGTTACTTTACATTTAACACTAGCGGCAGATGCGGCTCTGTGTTTTGAAAGTATTGTCGTACAGAAATTATTTTGTGTGCGATAATTATTTTTTTCAGTATAATATAACAGGAGGCGCTTTATTTGGAAACCGGGCAATCTCCGCAATCAATCAAACATCGGCATCGCCATGAGGTAAGCCCAACTAGGTTGATAGTGGCAAGCTTTGTGGGGGTAATTGTATGCGGTGCGCTGCTGCTGATGCTGCCATTTGCCACCAAGGACGGGCATATCGGAATAGTTGATGCGTTTTTTACAGCCACATCGGCCACTTGCGTTACAGGGCTTGTGGTGTTTGATACATTTACAAAATTTACAGTTTTTGGGCAAGTAGTTATCATTTTGCTTATTCAGGTGGGCGGGCTTGGGCTTGTAACGCTTACCAGCTTTTTAAATTTAGCCATAGGCAAGCGCATGGGCTTTAAAAGCATGAAGCTTGCCAGCGAATCCATAAGCGTTTCGGAGGTGAGCCAAAGCGGTCAGCTTTTGCGCTTTGTAATGAGCGTGGCGCTTATTTTCGAGGCAGTGGGTGCCGTCTTGCTTGCTTTCGTTTTTGTGCCGCAGTTTGGCGCAGATGGCGTTTTTATTTCTGTATTTATAGCTATTTCGGCATTTTGCAATGCAGGCTTTGATATTTTAGGCAGCCTTGGCGCATTTGGCAGCCTTACTCCATATTTTGACAATGCGTATGTTTTGCTTATTGTCAGTGCGCTGATTGTTTCGGGCGGCCTTGGCTTTATAGTGTGGCACGATATTGCAAATTTGCGCAAAACGCATCATTTGCGCCTGCATACAAAGCTAGTGCTTACCATGACGGCATGCCTTGTAGTTCTTGGCACAATAGGCATTGCAATATTAGAATGGGCAAACCCTGCTACTCTTGGCGAGATGAGCCCGTTTAATAAAATATTAAACGCCTTGTTCCAATCTGTTTCCGCGCGAACGGCAGGATTTAATACTATAGATTTAGCCCAGATGAGTAATGTAACAAAGCTGTTTATCTCGGTGCTTATGTTTATAGGCGCGGCTCCGGGCGGAACGGGTGGAGGCATAAAGGTAACTACCCTGTCGGTAATTATTGTTGCTGTGGCAAGCGTGGTAAGTGGGCGCACAGACGCCACACTGCGTGGGCATAAGATAGACCAAAAAACAGTATATAAATCTCTTGCCATATTTATACTTTCCGCTGTGGCGGTATTGGTTTCTGCATTGACGATATTTTATAATTCCGGCCCGGAAATTAATGAAATGAACAGCATTTTCGAGGCGGTAAGCGCATTTGCAACTGTGGGGCTATCTGTGGGCGTTACCTCGCTTATGAACCCTATTGCCAAAACCGTTACTATGCTTACCATGTTTATTGGGCGCGTAGGGCCTGTGTCGCTGGCAATAACGCTTTCTGCAAAGCGCGACGAAACAAGCAAATTTGCCATTATGCCGGACGCAAGAATTAACGTGGGGTAATGGGTATTTAGTTTAATACGATATAACAAATGGGGCTGTATGCAAAAGATACAGCCCCATTATTTTATGCTACAGCTTAGAAATGCCTATTATGGCAAGCTCTCCGTTTTCGTCTTGATTTGCTATAAAATATTGCTTTTGAGTTCCGTCGGGATATTGGCCGCCTTTCATTATGGCTTTATCAGTATAGCTATAGGTGAAGGTGGCTTTAATCATAACAGGGGAAAGCAAGCCGCTTTTTTCGCAAAACTGCTCGTAGGTTAGCCCATATCCAAAAATGGGCGCAACGTCTAAATCTTGCTTAAAATAACGCTCTCTTAATATATCTTTGTCGGTTAATGGCTTTACCTCATCAAGAGAAAATGTAAGATATATCGGATATCCCGTGGTGTCTGTTTTATGCGCCATTGAGGTGTAATAATCTATTATTTCTTGCTCGGCTTTATTACTGCCCTTTGGCACAATGCTTATTTGAGATATGGGTATTTCCTTTTTGCCGGGTGTAAAATCTCGCAGCTTCGAGGAAGTGGCTGCAATGCGGTATTGCCCATTGTCGTTTTTGCCAAGCAGCATATACATGGTGTAGCTGCCAACAGGCCGCAAATATTCGATGCCGTCGCCCTCGGAGGTATAGGTGAAACGATATCCCACGCGCATAATTTTCGCGTCGATAATATTCTTTTCTTTGATATATGCGTCAATGCCACTTGCAAACGGAGTAAGCGACGAATGTGTAAGGGGCTCGTTGTAGAGATATTCCGCGTTTAACTCGTTTTCGGTAAGTGTAGTTAGCTCCGTAACGTCAAAGGTGCTGTACATTGAATGGCCGATATACGGATATACGGCATTTTCGCCAAGCTTGAAGGATTTAAGCGCAACGTCACCTCTTGCCATAGCAAGCAAATAGTTTGCGGCAAGAATTTGCTCGTCGCTTGTGGGAACGTCTAAAAAGCTTACCGTGCGAAAATCCGTTTTAAAAACAGAGTTTTCTTTGGTGATATCGGTAAGCACCAATTCTTTGGGCAATGGTGGCGCGCTTGAAACGGAGGAACTGTCTGTGCCTTTAGTGCAGGAGGTAAAGCAGAGCAGTAAAAGCACTAGCAGTGTGCAAAGCGATAATGTTCTGTTCATTTTAAACCACTCCTCCGTTTATTTTGCAATCATTCAACCTGATTATCGGAAATCCATTTATATATGCTGGCTGTTAGCTGCGAAAGCGTGCCGTCTTTAAATGGAGATGCAAAGCCTGCCGAAGAAATAAGCTCGGTATAGCTTTCGGTGCCTGCTTTATTTACAAGGGCAAGATATCTGTGCCATGCGTCGGTTTTGTCTTGTAAAAACGCACTGAAAAATTGCAAAGCTACGCTTTGTGCAAGGCAGTAATCGATATAATAAAAAGGTATTTCGTAAATATGCAGCTGCCTTTGCCACTGGGCACCACGAGAATAAAACGGCACATCGCCCATATTAAGCCAAGGACGATATTTCGCCTCCAGGGTTTTCCACACCTCGTTGCGCTCCTTGGGGGTAAGGGAGGGCTTGGCGTACATAATATGCTGAAATTCGTCTACCATTGTGCCGTAAGGCAAAAAGGTAAGGGCGTCTTCGGCGTGATAAAGCTGATATTTTTTAGTGTCTTCGCCAAAAAACAGCTCGTGATAATCGGAGGTTAAAAATTCCATAGACATGGAATGTATCTCGCAGCTTTCCATGCCAGGCTCCTCAAGTATGGCAGGCAGCGACTTGCCGGCGGCAATATATGCCGCAAAGGCGTGGCCTGCCTCGTGGGTAAGCACATCGACATCGTCGCTTGTGCCGTTGAAGTTGGAAAAGATAAAGGGCATCTTGTACCCGGGCAGATATGTGCAATATCCGCCCTGAGCCTTGCCGGGCTTCGACAGCACGTCGAAAAGCTCGTTTGCCATCATGCTCTCGATAAATTGGGCGGTTTCGGGTGCAAGCTCATTATACATTTTGCGGCCTGCCGCCAATATTTCGTCAGGCGTGCCTTTTGGTGCGGCGTTGCCGCTTTTAAAGCAAAACGCATTGTCCCAAAGCATAAAATCCGATATGCCGATGCGCTTTTTTTGCAGGTCTTTAATGCCGCAAACGGCAGGTACAACGTCTTTTATTATTTGTGCGCGGTACGCCTCAAGGTCTTTTATGCTATAGCCTATGCGGTGCATGCGGATAAAGCCAAGGGGAATATAGTTTTCATATCCCATGGCGCGGCCTTGCGCGTCGCGGTTTTTTACAAGCTTGTCGTATATTTCGTCAAGCTCGTCTTGATGCGCGTCAAACCAATTGCCCTCGGCAATATATGCGGCTTTTCGCACAGCACGGTCGGGGCTTTGCTTATAGGGGGCAAGGGCGCTTAGTGTAAGCATCTTGCCGTCAAATTCAATTTGCACCGACGCATATAATTTATCATAGCGTGTAACAAGAGCATTTTCCTCTGCCATAAGGGGCAATATTTCGGGGGAAAGGCTTTTCACATTTTGCTCCATTTTTGTAAAGAGCAATGGGCTAAGCGCCTTTTCAAGCTGGTCGCGGAAAGGGCTTTCTATTAATGCGCGGCAAACATCAAGGCTTTTAGAGGACAGGGCAGGGGTACATTCGTCGAAAAACTCTTTTTCGCCCTCGTAAAATTCGTCGGCAGTGTTGATGGTATTGCGTATTTCCGCAATGGTTTTAGCGGTGGTAAGTGATTCGTTTACCTTTTCATATTGCCAAAAAAGGGTTAGCGCTTCATCAGCGGAGCTTGCCGTACGGATTTTTGTTTGCAGTGTTTCGTATTCGTGCAAAATTTCGTCCACAGGCGGCCTTGAATATTTCATTTGTGAAAACAGCATATTGTAATCAACTCCTTATGTTTATTATACCACAAAAATTTATTTTTGTGGTATAATTCGCTGTGTTTTCGGTTGCCGCTTTAGCGGCGAGAAAACGGCATACGTAATCGCGCCGCGAGCCGTAGAATAATAACCGTTTACGGTTGTTATTCTACCATGCAAAGCGAGAAAATACACTTATTTTTTGAAAATTGCTATTGCAAAATAATATTTTTCGGTTTAATATATAAACAGCTTAAACAAATGCAGAGTAGAGGCATGTGCGTTATGCCTGTTTTAAGCGGAGCATCAGAAAGATGCTTTGCAAAGAATAGGTGTTCAGTGCTGTTTTGACGGGGAGTTTGCAAAACAGACGAAAAGTTATCTTGCGGTGCGTGCCTCGCATCCCGCTGCTACATATAGGTGCTTTTGCCCTCTTTATGTAGCGTTATTTTAAAGGAGGGTATTTTTATGCAATTTTTTAAATCCGCAGCAGCAGAGCTGCACCGCACAGCAAGCCTTGCCGGCGCCGCCATGATGGCAGCACTTAATTTGGTTTTAAACCAAATTACTATTCCGGTAAGCAATATGCTGGAGATTGGCTTCACATTTTTGGCGGCAGGGGCGTGTGGATATCTTTATGGCCCTTGGCTTGCCGGATTAGCAGGCGTTGCAGCGGATATTATGGGGTATTTTTTGCGCCCGAACGGTGCGTTTTTTCCCGGCTTTACGCTAAACGAATTTGTGCTTGGCTTTATATACGGCGCGTTTTTTTATAAGCGCAAAATCACTTTGCCGCGCACTGTTGCCGCGTGCTGTACAGCAGTGCTGTGCGTAAACCTTTGCCTTACGCCATTATGGCTGTACATACTGTACGGCAAAAGCTTTTTTGCGCTTTTGGGCGTGCGCCTTATCAAAAACGCCATTAAACTGCCAATAGATATTTGCCTTTTACATTTTACGCTTAAAACAATAGAAAAACACCGCAAGCCCGAAAGGCTTGGCACGTAAGTTTATTTTTATATATGCCTTCTTTATTTCACGCTCACTTTTGCAAAATTCGTTTTATAGCAGCTTATCTTTAAATGAAGTATAAGTTGCTTATTGTATGCACAATAAAAACGCGTCTTGCATAGCATGTGGTATAAAGGAGGCATTTTAAATGTGTAATAATGTAACGAATACAGTTGCAAACCCTCCGTTTCCCGGCACGGTTTTACGTGTGGGCTCAAGCGGCAGTGAGGTTGCGCGCATGCAAACATATCTTAATGTAATACGCACCATGCAATATCCGGGGCTTAACCATCTTACAGTAGACGGAAAATACGGAAATGCAACCAAAACCACAGTAATGCAGTTTCAAGGCTATGCACGCCTTGCCATTGACGGTTCAATCGGCAAAAACACATGGGACGCCATAGTGATAGATTACAATACCTTTATGGGCGGCAGCGAAAACACATACCCCGGCATACCTCTGCGAGAGGGAATGACGGGCAGCGATGTTACCCATATGCAGCGGCTGTTAAACGCCGTTACTCCGCCATATACAGCCATTAATAGCCAAAGCGTAGACGGCGCTTTCGGCGGCAATATGTACAATGCCGCAAAGCGGTTTCAACGCTTGTTCTCGCTATCCATAGACGGCATAATCGGCGAGATTACATGGAGCAAAATAGTGGCGGTATATACGGCTGTAAGCACTGCATCACGGGTGAAAGTAACGGCGGCATATGCAGGCACGCCCCTTTCCGTTGGCTCGTCGGGGGACGCAGTAAGATGCGTTCAGATGTTTTTAAACGGAACAAATGGCGGCAAATGGGGGCCTGTTTTAACCGTGGACGGACAATACGGCAATAAAACACGCAATAGTACAATTGCGTTTCAGGCGCATTACGGCCTTACAACAGACGGCGTGGTAGGCTCTGCAACATGGGCGAAAATGGTGAGCGAATTTAATAAAACATTGTAGTTTCGCCTTTATCACATTCTTAAAATACTGCGTAAAACCGCCCTCAATTAAGGCTTTGCATAAGCCATAATCGAGGGCGGTTTATTGTGTGATGCAAATAGCCATAATTGCTTGGCTATTTGATAAATACGGGGGTAGATGCATATAAAAGGAATTGTGCCAAAGCTGTTATTTTAAAGAATGGCTTTGTTTTATTGCTATTTACAAATAATCAGCTCATAGCTTTGTGTGCCAAGGCCTATTTTTTCGCCATGCTCCATGCAGCTTTTCCAGTTGGTAACGGGGTAAGAGTTTGTAAAATGGTCGTGAAAATCGTTGCCCTCGGCAAGCTTTTCACCAAGACGGCTTTGGGCAATTGGCTGCATTTTATTGCAGGCATCGGCGCATGCGGTGTCTAGCGCAATGGGATCAAAGCTTGCAAACATGCCTACATCGGGGATAATTGCCGCGTCGTTTTCGCTATGGCAGTCGCAGCATGGGGACACTTGGTTTACTATATTAATGTAAAATGCAGGTCTGTCCTGCACCACTGCCATGGCATATTCCGCTATGCGGCAGTTTAATTCGTCGTTAGAGCAATCCGAGGGGTTGTGAATAGCGTCAAAATTGCACATGCCAAGGCATCTGCCACAGCCAACGCATTTGTCGTGATTAATATATGCCTTTTTGTTTGGAAAGCTAATTGCGCTTTGTGCGCATATTTTAGCGCATTTGCCGCACATACGGCATTTGTCGGTGTCCACTTCGGGCTTGCCGCCGCAGTGCATGTCCATTTTGCCTGCGCGCGAGCCACAGCCCATGCCTATGTTTTTCAGTGCGCCGCCAAAGCCTGTTGCCTCGTGGCCTTTAAAGTGGGAAAGAGCAATAAACACATCAGCGTCCATTATTGCGCGCCCGATATGCGCGTTTTTTACATATTCGCCATTTTTTACGGGTATTTCCACGTCGTCTGTGCCTTTTAGCCCGTCGCCTATAATAATCTGACAGCCTGTAGAAAATGGGCTAAAGCCGTTTTCGTAGGCGGCGTCCATATGCTCAAGGGCGTCCTTGCGGCGGCCAACGTACAATGTATTGCAATCGGTTAAAAATGGCTTGCCGCCAAGAGATTTTACAGTGTCAACTACAACCTTTGCAAAATTGGGGCGCAAAAACGATAAATTGCCCGGCTCGCCGAAATGAATTTTAATTGCCGCATATTTTTTCTCAAAATCAATGTCGGCAATGCCTGCCGTGCGGATAAGCCGCTCCAGCTTTTGTAAAAGATTATTGTCGTCGCCTGTGCGCATATCGGTAAAATACACTTTTGCTTTTTCCATGTCTTTTTCCTTTCAAATTTTGCCTTGGATTTCAATAGAGCCAAAGAGCGTTGTTATATTGATTTAACATTTGCAAAGCAATGGGGCGTCAACGGATTTTTTGTGCTATCAACGCTTTGATGCTGATGCCCTCGTCTGCAAACATTTGTTCGTGCTCTGTGCGGATATTCCAACTAGGCTCGTCTTTATGCAAATCTCGTGTAATCCAAGTGATAGTATATCCCGCTTCTTCAAAATACTCAACGCTGTCCTCAAACAAATCTGCGTCGTCGCATTTAAACCATATTTCTCCGTCATCTGCCAAAAACTCTTTGTATTTAAGCAATTGCTTTGGGTAGGTAAGACGGTGCTTTTTATGGGATTTTTTCCTGTTCCACGGGTTGCAAAAGTTAATATAAATGCGGCTGACTACGTCCTTTTCACTCATCATTTCGTCGATGCGCTCAATGTCGAAGGACAAAAGCTTTACATTATCTATATTGCGCTTTGCCTCGCTGAACACCATATCTATTTTGCGCTTTGCAACTATAAGCACCTTGTCTGTAATGTCGATGCCAATATAGTTTATTTGCGGATTTTGCGCGGCGTGCTGCGCCAAAAAGCCGCCCTTGCCACAGCCAAGCTCTAAATATAGCGGATTTTGCGCGTTATTAAAGCTTTCGTGCCAAGCCCCACGCATTAATATTGGCTCGTCTACATGAAAGCCGCTTGCTAAAAGCTCCGGACGTGCATAAGGCTTAAACCTCATTCTCACAGTAATAAAACCCCTTTGTAGTAGTATAGAATATGTAAATAAATAAACTCTGTTTTATATTATACATCATTTTGCGTTTATATAATACCAAAATAGGCGCAACCGATTTTATTTTTAAAATAATCGCGGCTGCGCCATGCTTATTATGAAATTTCTTCGCCTATCCAGCGAGATTGCGTACATAAAACAGCTTTACCGTTTGCAAGGCTTTGTGGCACATTGATAATCCTCTGGTTTTCACTGCCGCGAAAACGCAGGTCTAAATTGCGCTGTGCCAGCACAAATTTACCGTCAATTAAAATATCAAGCTGCTGCAATAAAGCTTTTTGCACCTCGTTTTGTATAAGCTCGTCAAAGGTGTATCCGCTGTACGCTGCCAGCTCGTAGCCATCGGCTTTCAGTAGCTTTGCAAGCTCACACAGCCCCTCGCATTGTGCAAATGGCTCCCCGCCCGAAAACGTAACTCCGCGGGCAATGGGGTTTGCCTTTACAATGCTGTAAAGCTCTTGTACGGTGGTGTCTTTTCCAATTCCAAAGCTGTGGGTAGAGGGGTTGTGGCAGCCCTCGCAATGATGTGGACAGCCCTGCGTAAATATTGCCACTCGTATGCCGGGGCCGTCTACAATGGAATCGGAAGCTATACCGGCTATATTAATTGTTTTGTAAGCCATGTTTTACCCTGTCGTGTTCCTCCGCCTTTTTAGCGTCGTTCCATTTATCCATAGTGCCTACAAGATATCCTGTAATGCGGCGAATACGCTCAAAGCCCACGTCTTTGCCAACGGTTGTGTCTTTTTGAATTGGTGCCATAAAAATCTATCTCCTTTTAATGTTAAATACGGTTAATGTTTATTTCGCAAGTGCCGATAAGCACTTGTATTCAAATAAGGTTTAGCAGCAGGAATATTTTTTACGAATAGCGTCAAGCTGCTCTTTGGATAATGCCTCGCCGGCTTTGCGCCCACAGCGCGGGCAAACTTCGCCTATTACGCCCACATATCCGCACACGGGATCCCTGTCTACAGGGTGGTTTATGGAGCCATAGCCGATATTTGCATCATGCATACAGCGCACTATGGATTCAAACGCCTCCACGTTGTTTGCGGTGTCGCCATCAAGCTCTACATAGCTGATATGTCCGGCATTTGTAAGGGCGTGATACGGAGCCTCAAGGCGAATTTTATCATACGCCGAAATATTATACCAAACGGGGATATGGAAAGAGTTTGTATAATATTCTCTGTCGGTTACGTTTTTGATGATGCCGTAGCGTTTTGCGTCCATGCGCACAAAGCGGCCGGAAAGCCCCTCGGCAGGTGTGCCCAAAAGGGTGTAGTTCATCTGAGTTTGCGCGCTGCGTTTGTCGCAGAAATCTCGCATATAGCCCACTATTTCAAGGCCTTTTTTCTGTATTTCGGGGCTTTCACCGTGGTTTTGCCCGTACAGCGCAGTAAGGGTTTCTGCAAGGCCGATAAAGCCTATAGACAATGTGCCGTGCTTTAGCACCTCGCGCACCTCGTCCTCGGGGTTAAGCTTGTCGGAATCCAGCCATACGCCTTGCCCCATAAGGAATGGATAATTATATACACGCTTTTTAGCTTGTATTTCAAAGCGGTCGGCAAGCTGCTGTGCCACAAGCTCCAGCATGGCGTCCAGTTTTTTGTAAAATAGCTTTTCGTCGCCTGCACTCTCTATGGCAATGCGCGGAAGATTGATAGAGGTAAAGCTTAAATTGCCGCGAGAATAGGCGATTTCGCGCCCGCGGTCGTAGGCATTGCCCATTACGCGTGTACGGCAGCCCATTGTGGCAACCTCTGTTTCAGGGTGGTCGGGTTTATAATATTGCAGGTTAAACGGCGAATCCAAAAACACATAGTTTGGGAAAAGACGCTTTGCGCTAACCTTGCAGGAAAGATGAAACAAATCGTAGTTTGGATCGCTCTCGTTATAGTTTACGCCTTCTTTAACCTTGAAGATGTGAATAGGGAATATGGCTGTTTCGCCGTGGCCAAGACCTGCGTCTGTGGCAAGCAAAATGTTTTTAATAGCCATGCGTCCCTCGGGCGTAGTATCTGTGCCATAGTTGATAGACGAAAACGGAGTTTGTGCGCCTGCACGGGAATGCATTGTGTTAAGGTTATGCACAAAGCCCTCCATGGCTTGGAAAGTTTCTCTGTCGGTGTTTAAAAGCGCGCGTTTTCGTGAGGATTTAACAAGGCGCGCGGCGTCAATTTCGCTTACTTCGCCCCTTAAAACTATGCCGCTACATAAAGCGGCGTCAAAGGAAGCGGCGTTTTCTTCCATGCGCGGATAAAGATGAAGCCTTGTGCCTATATCTGCAATAAGTGATTTTACAAACTCGCTTTCATCGTCCTTACCCGAAACATCTTCAAGGGACTCTGTAAGCTTGCGTGTGTATATTTTGGCAAAACTTTTGCCCACGCCTATTGCCATAGCATAATCGAAGTTTGGTATGCTTTGCCCTCCGTGCTGGTCGTTTTGGTTAGACTGTATGGCAATGGCGGCAAGAGCGGCAAAGGATTGTATGCTTTGCGGCTCGCGCAAAAAGCCATGGCCTGTGGAAAACCCATTTTTAAACAGGCTGATAATATCTATTTGGCAGCAGGTGGTGGTAAGAGCGTAAAAATCGAAATCGTGAATGTGGATATCGCCCTCGCTATGTGCGCGCGCTTGCTCGGGGGAAAGCAGATATGCGGCGTTATACGCCTTTGCGCCTGCGGTGCCTATTTGCAGCATGCTGCCCATGGCAGTGTTGCCGTCTATATTGGCATTATCGCGTTTCATGTCGCTGGCGCGTGCGTCTACGTTTGTTATTTCGTCTATCGCTTTCATCAGGCTTGTATTTGCCTCGCGAATACGTGTGCGGTTAGCTCTATACAAAATGTATTGTTTGGCGGCGTTTTCAAAACCGCTGTGCATCAAGCGCTTTTCAACAGCATCTTGAATATGCTCTATCATAGGAGGTAATTCGTCGTGCTCATTTTCCAAATGCTCGGCAACCTCGTTGGCTATGCGCGCCGCATCTGTTGCGTTGCCCTCTCTTGCTGCTTCCATCGCTTTTAGAATAGCGGCAGCTATCTTTGCCTCGTCGTATAAAACCACGCGGCCGTCCCTTTTTATTACACTGCGAATCATATTTTCCTCGTTCCCGCACGCCACAATTGTGCTAAATGTAGTTTGTATTGAATATTATGCCACCATATATAGTGTTTGTCAAGAAAAATGGTAATGGATTTTATGGCTAAATTTTGTTACATTTGCCAATTGTAATTTTTGCTTGTATAATACATATATGCAAAAGCGGCAAGACGGCTTGCGTTAGCCGTGATATTTTAGCGGCAAAGAACAAAATGCAATATTATAGCTACGCATAGCAACCACAATATATTGTGCCAAACGATGAAAGCAGGAACATTTTGTGCAAAATAAATCCATTGTAGAAAATTATGACGGAATTGAATATATACTTACTGTAAAACGTGTTAAAAACATTAACTTGCGCGTTGCAAAGGGCGGCGCGGTGCATGTTTCTGCCCCTCGCTATGTTTCACGTGGGCAGATAAATGCGTTTATATCCTCTCGCAAGGCGTGGATATTAAACGCCCAAAACGAAAAAATTCTTGAAGAAAAACAGGCGCAAACTCCGTTTCCTTTCACAAAGGCTGAATGTCTTGAGATGTTTTTGCCCGTAAGCGATAAAATATATCCTCTTTTCGAGGATATTCTCGGCGGACAAAAGCCTATAATAAAGGTAAGGCTGATGAAAACTCGCTGGGGCGTGTGCCATGTGGCAAAGAGGGTAATCACGCTGAACATGCGCCTTGCCGAAAGGCCACAAGAGGCACTGGAATATGTGGTAATGCATGAATACGCGCATTTTGTACACGCTAATCACGGCAGAGATTTTCACGCCCTGATGCAAAGGCTTATGCCGGATTATAAGGCGAGAAAAGCACTTTTGAAATAGCGATTGTTTTGTGATATACTGGTGTATTATAATGTATATACTTATATAAGGGGGAATGTGCTAATTGAATAAATATAAACGCCTTGCGTCCAACACAATGCTGTTTGCCATAAGCACGTTTTCTTCAAAGCTGCTCACGTTTTTGATGAGCCCGCTTTTTACCTATTGGTTCGCAACCCAAGAGATGAAGGGCGTAAAAGACTTGGCAATGCAATGCGCCAACTTGCTTATACCTCTTGTGTCCCTTGGTATCAGCAACTCGGTAATACGCTTTGGCCTTGAAAAGGGCATACCTAAGCAGCAAGTGTTTTCAAACGGATTTTCCGCAATAATGGCAGGCTTTGTACTAATGATACTGCTGTATCCGGCTTTGCGGCTGATACCGCTGATGCAGGATTATATATTGTATATATATATCTATGTTCTCGTTTCGTGCATGCGCACGCTTTGCTGCCAGTTTTGTAGGGCAAAGCTGTATAATCGGCTTTACGCCATAGACGCGCTTTTATGCACGATAACCACAGTGGCGTTTCAAGTGCTTTTTATTGCCGTGTTGGATTTAGGCGCGGTGGGGTATTTATTAAGCGTAATTTGCGGAGATGCGCTAAGCGCGATTTTTCTGTTTGTTGTGGCAGGGCTGCACAGATATTTAGGCTTTAGATATTTTAACAAGGATTTGCTTTTCAAGATGCTAAGGTATTCGTTGCCACTTGTGCCGGCATCTATATTTTGGTGGGTAACAAACGCCAGCGACCAGTTTTTTGTAACGGCAATGTGCGGCATTAAATGGAATGCCATTTACACCTCAAGCTATGTTTTACCGTCTATGCTAAGCATAGTGGCATCTGTGTTTACCGAGGCATGGCAGCTTTCGGCGGTTACAGACGGGCAGGGCGAAGGGCGCGAAAGATTTTTCTCAAAAGTGTTTGGCGCATATCAAAGCGTTATGTTTACCGCAGGTGCAGGAGTAATTTTAATGGCGCAGCCGTATATGGGCGTGCTGCGTGAAGATTATTTTATCGGCTGGAAGTTTATGCCCGTATTGGTGCTTGCCACGATATTTTCAAGCTTTGACAATTTCTTAAACTCGGTATACATGGTGGAAAAACGTTCTACCTTGTCGCTTGTTACCATGGCTGTGGGTGCTGTGGCAAACTGTGTGCTTAACTTTGCGCTTATACCAATATGGGGCGTAAACGGCGCGGCAATTGCCACCTTTGCAAGCTATTTTATAGTATTTGTTCTGCGCGTGGTAAACACACGAGGGCTAATTAAAATCAATTTCGGCTTTGGACGCATGGCGATAAATCTTTTGCTTGTGTGTGCATCGGGCGCAATAATGCTAAAGCAGGTGCCTTATTGGCCGCTATGGTGTACGCTGATAACCGTGCTTGTGGCTATGTATAACATGGGCAATTTATGGACTACCGCGGCAAGGCTACTTGGAATGGATAAAAAGAAAAAAAGATAGCCTTGCGCAGCCGATACGCAATATTGTAAGCATGGCAATAAAAATGCGCCTTACATTCGGATATTCACCGATGTAAAGCGCGTTTTGCCTATTTGTACCCGAAAGGGTATCGTAAAGAGCCAAGTAAAAGCCTTTCTATGCCGCAAATATATGCCGAGTTTGGTTAATAAAGATGCTTTTGTGCGAGAAATTTAGTTTTATTTAAAGCAAAGTAAAAGCCCCGTCACGCGATTTGCGTGTCGGGGCTTTCGGTTGGAGCCGCATATCGGAATCGAACCGACGAGGTCTGCTTGGAAGGCAGAAGTTTTACCATTAAACTAATGCGGCGGATAGCAATAAATATTGTATCACAAGAAATGGCGTTTGTCAAAAGGTTTTACAGCAGGATTTTGAACGATAGATTTTAGTGGAATTATGCCGATAAATATTAATATGACGGTTTGCCGCTGCAAACATATAAAATTATAAAATAGGCAACATTACAAAATATTTTAAACAAATTTATGCAATATGTAGAATTTTATAATGTTTTGTGGTATAATAAAAACTCACGATTATTATACATTATTTTTACAAGCGCACTTAGCCTATGGGCAGATGGTGCGATTGCGTTAAACGCACAGCAAATATTTTGCGGTTTTGCAAGATATATAGGCTTGCGGCGCAATGAGTTTAAGCGTATAGAGTATATTGGTTTCATGTTTTTTGGCTGTGTAAACCATGTCTTAACGCTTTGCATTATGATATGGTGTATATTCATCTGAAAAATAAAAAAGAAATCAGGTACAAAAAACACATGCTATTTAGCGAATTACAAATTAACCCCGAAATCCTACGCGCCATCGAGGAGATGGGCTTTACCGAGGCAACCGATATCCAAAGCGGAGCAATTCCTCCTATTTTGGACGGTCGCGACGTTACAGGCCGCTCGTCTACAGGCACAGGCAAAACAGCCGCGTTCGGCATACCTGCCGTGCAAATGGCGGCAGAGGGCGGCAAGGCATCAGTGCTTGTGCTATGCCCCACCCGAGAGCTTGCAGTGCAAACCGCAGGCGAGGTGCGCAAGCTGGCAAAATATGTGCCAAGCGTAAGCGTAGCCACAGTTTACGGCGGCCAGCCAATGGATTTACAAATCCGTCAGCTTAAAACCGCCAAAATCGTTATCGGCACACCCGGCCGAGTGATGGACCATATGCGCCGCAAAACTCTGCGCCTTGACAATCTGCGCACAATAGTGCTGGACGAGGCAGACGAGATGCTGAACATGGGCTTTATCGACGATATCCGCACAGTGCTTGAGTCGGCACCGCCTACTCGCCAAACAGTGCTGTTCAGCGCCACAATGCCGGCGGCTATCCTGAAAATCACACAGGATTTTCAAACAGAGCCTGCTTTTATCGCCGTGGACGGTGGGCAAAAAACCGTCGCCAACATTGCGCAAAGCTATTACAATATACCCCAAGGCGGCAAAAACGACACATTAAAGCTTTTGATAGAATATCATCGCCCTAAGCGTTCGCTGGTGTTTTGCAACACAAAGCGCATGGTGGACGAGCTGGTGCAAAACCTTAGCGAGGGCGGTTTCCGCGTGGCAGGCTTGCATGGCGATTTAAAGCAAAATCAGCGCAACGCCGTTATGGCGGATTTTAAAAGCGGCCGCATTAATATCCTTGTAGCTACAGACGTTGCCGCACGCGGCATAGATGTAGACGACGTAGAGGCTGTGTTCAACTACGATATTCCGCAGGAATACGAATATTATATTCACCGCATAGGCCGTACAGGCCGCGCAGGCAAGCTTGGCGCAAGCTATACCTTAGCCGCTAACCGCGGGCAGGTATCTCGTGTGCGCGAAATAGAGCGTTATATCGGCGCACATATCGAAGAAAAAGAAGTGCCGAGCCTCGAAAGCATTGCCCAGCACCGCAGTGGCGAATTTGCCGCAGATGTGCGCCGCATGGTAGACGAAAACGAAGGCTATGAATGGCTTAAATTTATAGAGCAAATTGAAAACGACGGCTATGATGCACGCGCTATTGCCGCCGCACTATGTGCCAAGCTACAAAATAAAAATAAGCGTCTTGCCAGTGTGCGCAACGTGCGTGCAATAGTTTCGGGCACACCTAAAAACACGTCCTTTGGCCATAAAAGTAACGGCGACCGCGTGTGGCTGCGTGTTGATATCGGCTCCGACGCTAAGATAGGCCCCAACTTTATCGTGGGCGCAATAGTGGAAGGCACAGGGCTTTCTGCATCTAATGTGGGTAAAATAAACATTTATGCAGGGCATACTGATATCGAAATGGCAAAGGCAGATGCCGAAACTGTTTTGGCGGATATGCAGAATGCGAAAATAAAACAGCAAAGAGTCAGCTTTTCTTTAGTGGAAGAAAAAACAGCGCCATACCGCGCAGCAAGACCGTTTGAAGGAAAGGGCGGCTCTAAAAACTGGAAAGGACGCCCCTATGACAAAGCAAGACGTCACAAGGATTAATGAGCTTGCGGCAAAAAGCCGTACAGAAACAGGCTTGACAGAGGTGGAAAAAGCAGAACAGGCGGCACTTCGCGGCGCATATATCGCCGCCATGAAGCAAAGCCTGAAGGCACAGCTTGACTGCACTGTAATAGTAGACGAAAACGGCAATCGCACACCGCTAAAGCCAAAAGAATAATAAAACAAATCCGCACATTTGAATGTAAATCATTCAAGCGTGCGGATTTTTGTTGTGTGATTACGAATAGCGGAGTGAGTTTTAATTGTGCATGTGCGATAGCACGCACATCGGATAAGTTTTTTTAATAAACAAGGCTTTAGACTTGTTTTATTAAAAATGTCGAGTAAGTTTTAATTGTGCATGTG
>JAVWZM010000046.1:0-17444 GCA_036661035.1 Oscillospiraceae bacterium | reverse complement strand
CGCCATACATGGCGTCCGGTTTTCGGACACGATATATGGCGGTAGGTTTTTGGACACGATATATGGCGGTAGGTTTTCTGACACGATATATCGTGTCCCTACAGAGGGGGTGTCAACGTCAAAATCATATGAATATGATTTTGTATTGCAGCATAATTAGCCGGTACATCAGCCGTTTGTAAATGCAATAATTAAAATGCAAAAATTAACAGTTTGTTTATTGACGAATATCATTATTTTTGCTATAATTCTAACAAATTAAATTGTAAAGGAGATTGATGCACGAATTATGGACGACGCCGACAGTAATAACGGAGATAAACCTCCTTCGCGTCATATATTAAACCGAATAGGACATAGCCTATGCTTACGAGAGTAGAGCGATAGGCTATGTCCTTTTGTGTTTTTAATTATGAATTTATGTTGATTTGAGGAGGATATTATTTTGGAAGGCTCTACTGTTTTTATGATTTTATTACAGGTGTTTTTGATTGCGCTTAACGCCGTATTTGCTTGTGCGGAAATTGCAGTTATTTCCATGAACGACAACAGGCTTGCAAAGCTTGCCGCCGAGGGGGATAAACGGGCAATACGCCTTGCACGGCTCACTAGCCAGCCAGCACGGTTTTTGGCAACCATACAAGTAGCAATTACTCTATCCGGCTTTTTGGGCAGTGCCTTTGCAGCGGAAAACTTTTCGGACGGCTTGGTAACTTGGCTGATAAGCCTTGGCGTAGCCGTGCCTGCCGCCACCCTGGACGCCATAGCCGTGGTGGTTATAACCCTTGTGCTGTCCTATTTTACGCTGATTTTTGGCGAGCTTGTGCCTAAGCGTGTTGCTATGCACAAAGCTGAGGCATTGGCGCTTGGCATGTCTGCGCTCATCACCACCATCGCCAAGCTATTTGCCCCCATTGTTTGGTTTCTTACCATTTCCACCAATGCCATTTTGCGCCTAATGGGCATTGATCCCAGCGCCGAAGATGATGAGGTAAGCGAAGAAGAAATACGCATGATGGTTGATGTTGGCAGTGAAAATGGTGCCATTGACTATGAAGAAAAACAGTTTATCCAGAACGTTTTTGAATTTGACGATTTGACGGTGGGAGATATTGCCACCCACCGAACAGAGCTTTCTCTATTATGGCTAGAGGAAAATATGGAAGATTGGAAAGCCACTATCCATAACAGCCGCCACACTCTATACCCTGTTTGCAATGAATCTGCCGACGATATTGTGGGTATTCTCAACGCCAAGGACTATTTTCGATTAGATGACAAAAGCCGAGATACTGTGATGCAGCTAGCGGTAAAGCCTGCCTATTTTGTACCTAAAAGTGTAAAGGCTGACGTGCTTTTTCGCAATATGAAGCACAGCCACAATTCCTTGGCGGTGGTGCTTGACGAATATGGCGGAGTAATTGGCATCGTTACCCTTAACGACCTTGTGGAGCAGCTTGTGGGCGACTTGGGTGACGTGGAGCCGCTGTAAATCACGCCCACCGCCGCCGCCCTTGCCACCACCGTGCTTTCCTTTGTTTGAATTTTTCCCGTAGGGACGCCATACATGGCGTCCGGTTTTCGGACACGATATATGGCGGTAGGTTTTTGGACACGATATATGGCGGTAGGTTTTTGGACACGATATATCGTGTCCCTACAAAGGGGGTGTCAACGTCAAAATCATATGAATATGATTTGGCATTACAGCAAACGCCGCTTATTAGCAATATTTTCGCTAATCTCCGCTCGACAAATAGGCAGCCCTAATAGCGTTTACGGCACCGTCAAGCCCTATGCTTCCGCTATTAATGCAAAGATGATAGTTTTTTGTGTCGCCCCATTTTGCCTGTGCATAGAAGTGGTAGTAATTTGCTCGTTTTTTATCAAGAGCGGTAATCTTCTGCTCGATTTTTTCGGGCGCATCGCCGTATTCCGATATAGCGCGTTTTTCTCTTATCTCCATGTCGGCATAGATGAATACCTTTAGCAGATTATCCCTGTCCTTTAATACTTCGTCTGCACAGCGTCCAACAATGACGCAGGGGCCTTGGGCTGCTATTTCCCTAATGACAGCGAATTGCGCCAGAAATACCTTGTCATTTAGTGGCAAGTCAAAGGGAACGCCGGGGTTGAACGGATATACAAATCCGCCTGTTCCCTTTGTTTCGGCATCTTCAAAAAAGCTGGCATGAATAGGGCTATTCTTAGCGGCTAGAGTAATCAGCTCTTTGTCGTAAAACGGAATGTTCAACTGTTTGGCTAAATTGGCACCAATTAATCTGCCGCCGCTTCCGTATTGGCGGCTAATGGTAATAATTTTGTGTCCCATATATGCACCTCCACGGCTATACGCCATTCATATTTTGTGTCGCAATCCGTTTCATGGATTTGTAAGAAAGCAAGCAGACGATAATTGTAAGCACATCTGCAATTGGCTGTGAAAAATATATACCGTTTATGCCCAAAATGCGCGGGAGCAAAATGATGCACGGAATGTAAAAAATGCCCTGACGGATTGTGGAAAGAAATAGCCCGAATTTAGACGCGCCAATGGTTTGGAATGTAATGGTCATCATATAGCACAGCCCAAATGCGGGATAGAGAGCCACCTGTGAAATAAGCAGACGCGAGCCGTATTCCACCACAGCCGGATTGCGGTTAAACAGCATGATAAGCGGCTGTGAAAGCAGTATGTATACACCTGCCACAATAATCGACAAAAGCAATGTGGATTTTAACGAAAAACGGGCTGACTCGTGAAAACGGGTTTCGTTTTTTGCGCCGAAAGCATAGGACGCCACAGGCTGATACCCTTGCATAAAGCCCATGATGACGTAACAGCCAATAAGGACAAGCCGTTGCACAACGCCATAAGCGGCAATGATAAGGTCGCTATCTGGCAGTGTGGCGGCGGCTATATTAGTGAGCGAAGTCGCCGCCGCAAGGCATATTTGGATAACTGCCGTTGGTATGCCGATGATGATTACGTCCTTAAACAGCTTTACTGTTGGCTTAATATGTTTAAGCCCCACCTTAATGATAGATTTTCCGCTAAGGTAGAACCATGCCAAAATCCCAAAGGTGACAAGCTGCGAAACCGTGGTTGCCATGGAGGCACCCTCCACGCCCATATTAAGGCCCCATTCAAACATGAAAATCGGATCCAAAATAACGTTTAGCGCAGCGCCTGTGATGACGGCAACAGTGGAAATCTTGACCGATGATTCTGCCCTTGCAGCACAGTTAAGGCTTTGCGCAGGGAGATTGGCAAGGGCTGCAATGAACATCCAAAAGGCATAATCCTTGGCAAGTGGCATTACAGCTTCGGACGCGCCGAAAGTGCGCAGCAGCGGCTCCATAAATACAATACCGCCCACGCATAAAAGTGCGCCAATGAGAGTAGATGCCGCAACAATGGTGGAGATAGTCGTGTTGGCACCGTTTTTATCGTCTGCGCCAAGCTGCCGCCCTGCCAACACTGCCGCGCCTGCGGCAAAAATGTTTTCGATTGATACAAAAATCAGAAGCAGCGGCAAGGTGACGCCCACCGCCGCCAGTGCCGTTTCGCTATCTAAAAGCCCAATGTAGGCAGTGTCTACAATATTGTAGACCGCCTTCGCCAAAAGCGCAATTGTCGCCGGAACTGCCAGCTTTACAATCGCCTTAGAGGGCTTTACATCTGACAGCAAGGATTCTTTTTCGATGGTTTTCTCATTACTCATTTTCGTTATCTTCTCTTTCTATTACGCCATACAGCAAGATGCCAAGAGAGCGTTTGCATATTTTCTCGTGGGTTTCAAGGTCGAGTGCGCTTGCAGGCTCCATTTGATACCGAGCATTTACAAAATCCTGATAAAGGCGAAAGGTTTCCACCGCGCTTTGAATGGTTACGTCAGAGCGTAGCTTTGCCGATTGTAAAAGCTCAGTAAGTACCGAAATGTTCAGCGCGTCAAAATCCGCCTTTATTTCCGAAATTGCCTGTGCCAAATGGGCAGGCGGCGCGATAATCACGTCGCAAAACAGCTTATGATACATTAAATTTTCGCTGAAAAAGCGAAGCCTTGCATCGAAATACCTCTCTAATCTGTTCTCTTTTGTTCCGCTGGCATCTGCAAGTTCCTTGCGCAAATGCTCCGTCAAGCTGTCAAAAAGCTCCTTGATGCAAACAAGGTATAGTTCATCTTTATCTTTAAAATAGTGGTAAAGTATTCCCTTTGAAATGTCACCCGACGTACAGATATTGTTGATAGAGCTTAGCCCATATCCCTCTTCGCCAAACTCTTTGAAAGCGCTGTCCATAATTTTGCGCCGACTTATTAAATTTTTTTCATCTCGTTTCATATAATACCTCCATGAAAATAGACTTCCTAGTCTGTTATTTGAATATTATCACAAACAGACCTGGAAGTCAATATTATTAAAACTGTTTCGCAAAACAGTTTTAATTGTGCATGTGCGATAGCACGCACATAGGATAAGTTTTTTAATAAACAAGTCCGCAGACTTGTTTTATTAAAACTGTTTTGCAAAACAGTTTTAATTGTGCATGTGCGATAGCACGCACATAGGATAAGTTTTTAATAAACAAGGCTTTAGCCTTGTTTATTAATATGAACATTAATTGCAACATTTTGTATCTGAGCTATCCGTCCGATTATGGCAGACCTGTTTTGATATTATTACGAAAAGCAAAATCCCATCGTCGCATTTACAGCCGCTCGCCCTGTGTGGGCTTTAATAAAAATACGGCGGCAAAGCCCAGTGCCGCAGATATTGCGGCGATATAATGGGGCATGTCCCCTGCTCCGATAGCCCTTGATATCAGTGGAAACATCACCGAGCCAAGGCTCATGCCAAGGGCGACAAATCCATAGCATACACCGGCGGATTTTTTGCCGAATAAGTCGCTTGTGGCGGCAGGTAGCACTGCCGCTTCCCCCGAATAGCAAAAGGTTAAAAGGCTATATACCAATATTACAAATAATCCGTTTGCGCCTTTAAACCAAAGGGAAAGGGCAATAAGTGCCGCAAAAATAAGCATATCGGTGTATCTGCGCCCTATTTTATCTGATAGCCATGGCATTAAAAGCCGCCCTGCTGCCGAAAAAAGCGAGCCTATTACAATTGCCGAAAGTGCCGCTGTTTCCGATAATCCACGCGCCATGCCCAGCTCTACAATCATGGGGCTAAACAGCAATACGCAAGGCGTAGCAAGGCAGGCAATAGCAAAAAGCAAATAATACTGCCGCGTTTTAAACATTTCCCCCACAGTGTAATTGCGCTCCTTGGCTACTTCGTCGTCTGTGTTTTCGGGGTTTTCAAGTATCAGCGCACCGCCTCCGCAAATTATCAGCATTATAATGCCCAAAATAAAAAATGTCCACCGTATGCCAAAGGCGTTTATTAAGCCGCGTCCCGAAAAGGTAAGCACCGCGCCTGACGCGCCTACAGCCCCACCCACAATGCCTGTAGCCAAGCCCTTTTTGTCGCTGTACCATTTTTGCGCCGTAGACATTACTGCAGGGTATAAAAACGCACAGCCAAGCCCCACTGGAACGGAATACACCATATAAAAAAGCAATGGCCTTGCCTTTGGCAAAAACGCCGCACCGCAAAAGCCTGTGCAAAGCAGCACCGCGCCGCAAAGCCCTGCCACCCGAGGGCCTTTTTTGTCTTGCAAAAAGCCGCCTATCACACAGCCTATGCCGAAAAAAGCTATGGTAAGGCTGAATATCATAACGCTTACATCGCCGCCAAGTTGAAAGCCCTCTGCCACCGCCGCCCTAAACACGCCCCACGCCGCCGGAACGCCTGTAAACACCTGTATTGCCGCGCCTGCCGCCAATATCACCCAGCGATGCTTTTGCAAAAACTCCTGCATCTATACACACCTCTTTCACAGCAATTTTACTCTTGCTTGTCCCACTCAAAGCCCTGTATCGGCTCGACTATTTTGTTTATAAAATTGCAATGGCGGCATTTTTTAAAGCCGCTGTACATATTAGTATGCGCCCCTGTGCGTGGGTTTATCACAGCAATTTCACTTTTGCTTGTCCCACCGAAAGCCCCGTCTTTGCTGTATGCAACTTGACAAAATATTGTTTACAAAGACAATAATAAGTAAAGTTGCTATATTTTAAATGGCAAATGCCTTGCACATAAAAACAGCCGTGTATAAAGCATAACGCTAAATACACGGCTGTTTGTAATGTATACTAATCTGTTACTTCTTCAAACGCTTCTTCGCCTGCGCCACATACAGGGCATGGCACCGGAGGAGTATCGCCCTCGAACTCTGCGCCGCAGATTGTGCATCTCCATTTTTTCATAACTAAACCTCCTTTAAAATATATATAACAGCTACGCCGTTATTATCAATGTATATAGCAGCTTGCCATGACATGCAGAGCTTTTAAATAAAGCACATGCTGCTATATATTCCATCGCATGGCGATTCTATATGCCGACCAAAGGTCAATGCGCAATAGCAATGTGTGCGCATTGCTATAATAGCTTTATTCGCATACGGATTTTGCAAACACCGTTCCATATTCCACCGCGGCATTTAAATCTGCCTCTGTGGGTTTTAAGCGCACGCGCAGCCCCGGCAGCGGCAGCTTAAAGCGCAATTGCTCCAGCCTTGCCATGATATTTGGCACCGCCTCGCCACTCCATGCATAAGAGCCAAAGGCACCTGCCGTTTTGCCCTTGTGGATAATCGGGTTAAGGCCTATAAGCATCTCATATACAGGCGGCAATGCGTCCCCCACCAAGGTAGGGCTGCCGAGTATAAAGCCGTCTGAGGCAATAATAGCGGCATGGGCGGCATCTTTATCGTCTGTAACAAGGTCGTATAATGTTACGCTTTGCACACCGCCGTCTTTTAGCCCCACGGCAATGTTTTCCGCAAGCTGCTTTGTAAAGCCATATGCCGAAACATAGGCTATTACCACGGTTTTTTGTGGGTTTACAACAGGCTCGCACCAATTGCGATACATATCAAGATATTTCTGTATATCGCTTCTTAACACAGGCCCATGGCCGTTGCCGATAAACCGCACATCTAAATCTTTTATCTTATTAAGCGCGTTTATCATATGCGGGTTTTTATAGGGGCCTATGATATTGTCGAAATAATATTTGTATGCAGGGGTAAAATCTCCATCTATTTCGTCGTTAAACACCTTGTCGTTTTCGTCGGCATAATGGCAGCCAAAGCTGTCGCAGGTAAAAAGCGCATGCGCCTCTGGTATCCAAGTATACATGCTGTCGGGCCAGTGCAGCATAGGCACGCTTAAAAAGTGCAGCGTCATGCCGCCGATATCTATTACATCTTTTTCGCCCACTACTCTATGTGCAAAGGGCTTATTTACTATTTCTTTTAAAAAGGTAATGGCTGTTGCGCTGCCAAGCACCTCGGCATTTGGCGCATATTCCAATAGCCTTTCAAGGCTGCCTGTATGGTCTGGCTCTGTGTGATCCATCACTATATAATCTATAGATTGCGGCTCGCATACCTCGCTGATATTCGCAAGATGCTCCGAGAAAAACTTTGCCTTAGAGGTTTCAAAAAGCACGGTTTTATCCTTGCCCTTAACAATGTATGCGTTATACGTGGTGCCATAATCCGAATGCATTATAATATCAAACACACGCAACTTTTTATCCAGTACACCAACCCAATAAATATTTTCTGTGGCTTTTCTTGCTCCCATAAAAGAGCCTCCTTTGTTTTTGCATTTATATAATATACCATTTTAGTATACTTTGCAATGGCTTTTGCAGAATTTTCGTGTTTTATTTATTTTATCATTCGATTGTAACATACAGCATTTGTCAAAATGTTATACTGCGCTAAAAGCCATAAGCCTGCGCATCAAGTCGCCTCGCGAGAGGATATTTAGGCAGTTGCAACCTTTAAAGCACCATATGTCATAAGTTAAGTTGATATATCTACCGTTTTATGCGGCAGTTTGCCGCCTTATTTTACCTCTGACGGTGCGGAAGATGCCGCTGCGGAGGACGCTGTAGTCGGTGCCGAAACCTGCGGCAAAAGCTCGCCGTTTTCGTTAAGCACTGCATTATCGGCGCCTGTTAAGTCCTCTGTGGGCAATGCCTCGCTTACTGTGGCAGGCGGTAAATCGGAGCTTGCCTCCACCTTCATTTTGCTTTCGGTAATTGAAGAAAGATAATATTCTTTATCTTGCTTTGTAAAAATATAGTCCAAGTATTTCACGGGCTTTAGGGTGGTTGATGCGTTAAACTCGCCCCCCGCGCCATATGGCGACAGATATCCCACGGTTACGCGTTTTGCGCCGTTTTCGCGCTTTATTTTGGCTACACGGGGGAAATATTCTGCCATTGCGCCTGTAATAGGGATTAAATACGCCTGCTTATCTTCTATATAGGTATAAGCTAAGCCTTGGTTATCCTCAAAGGATTTATACTCAAATTTAAACTCTTTGCCATATAGCTTTGCAACAAAATTATCCACATCTACCGTAGGAAGATAGGGCTGGCCTATATCGTCGCGTTCGTATACAGATTGGTCTGCCTCCGCCAAAGTGCCCCATATGGCAGCCGACAAAAGCAAGTCTTGGTTTGCCTCGCCCAAGGTATCAAAGGGCAAAGGATCTTTAGCCACAAGGTTTGTAAGGCGCGTTTCAAACTCTGCCTTTTCGCCGCTATTGTCCGTTAGCTTTGCCACAGACAAAAAACCGGCGTGCAGTAATGTGGCAAACCCCACCACCACAAGCAAGCATACTACAGCGCCGATAAGCTGCCTAATGCGGCGGCGGCGACGAAGTGGATTTTGTTCTTTTTTTTGCATAATAACCTCCATGCGCTTTCGCGTACTAAAATAGATAAAAGCCTTCGTTTTGCAAGGCATTGCGCCACGGCTTTTCGCAAAAATATACAGCCTGCGGCAAATTACTTTTAATGCGGCATCAAAATAATGCCTTTTCAAACCCAAAGGCTACCTTGTTTGCCCATTGCCCGATATGATGTATTTATAGCTTGTAAGCTCGTAAAGCCCCATAGGCCCTCTGGCGCCAAGCTTTTGCGTGGAAATGCCCATCTCGCACCCAAAGCCAAACTCGCCCCCGTCTGTAAAGCGCGTAGATGCGTTTACATACACCGCCGCGCTGTCCACCTCTTTGCAAAACTTTTTGGCGGCAGACTGGCTTTCGGTAATTATAGCCTCGCTATGGCCTGTGGAATGTGCCGCAATATGTTCTATGGCATCATTAATATCGTCCACAATACAAACGCTAAGTATATAATCTAAAAATTCTGTGTCAAAATCGTGTAATTCGGCAATTTTGCCTTCAATTATTTTTGCGCTGCGCCCACAAAGGCGAAGCTCTACATGTTTTTCAGCCATAGCCATTGCAAGAAGCGGCAAAAAGCTTTCAGCAATGTCTTTATGCACAAGGCAAACCTCTGCCGCATTGCACACGCTTGGGCGGCTTGCCTTTGCATTTACCGCGATATTAACCGCCATGTTTATATCTGCCGATTTATCTACGTAAATGTGGCAAATGCCTGTGCCTGTTTCTATGCATGGCACAAGGGCGTTTTCCACGCATGCCCTTATAAGCCCTGCGCCGCCACGAGGTATCAGCAAATCCACATAGCCGCGCGCACGCATTATTTCGTTTGCGCCCTCACGGGTGGTATCGTCTACAAAATTAATCAAATCTCGCGTAAAGCCTGCTTTTTCCAGAACATTACATAAACATTCCGCAATGGCGGCATTGGTGTTTACAGCCTCTTTGCCACCTCGCAAAATGCACACGTTTCCGCTTTTAATGCAAAGCACGGCTGCGTCTGCGGTAACGTTTGGTCTACTTTCGTAGATAATGGCAATAACGCCCATTGGCACTCTTACCTTGCTGATAAGCATGCCGTTTGTGTGGCGTGTTTCGCTTTCTATATGCCCTGTTGGGTTTGGCAAGCCGGCTGTGCGGCGCACGCCCTCTGCCATGGCAATAATTCTCTCGTGGTTAAGCATCAACCTATCTTGCATTACATCGGAAATTAGCCCATTTGCCTCTTGCAGATCCTTTGCGTTGGCAACTAAAATATTGTCCTCGCCCTGTATTAATGCGTCTGCCATGGCGCATAGCAAAGCGCTTTTTTCGGCATTATCCAGCCTTGCAGCTATTGGCTTTGCCTTTTTAGCCCTTTGCAAAAGCCCCTCTAGCATAGTGCCGCCTCCTTCGCAATAAAGCGCGTGCCTACGCTTTTGCCTTCTATAATATCGTATAAATTACTCGGATATGCTCCGTTTGATATCACCATATCTATACCGCCTGCGTTTGCAGTGCGCGCGGCACCAAGCTTTGTGTGCATGCCGCCTGTGCCCTGCCCACCTGCCGTATCGCCTGCATTTTGGTACATTTCGTCTGTAACGCCATACACTACGGGTATAAGCACTGCGTTTGCGTCATTATGTGGATCTGCGGTATACAGCCCGTCGATATCGCTTAGCAGCACCAGCAAATCTGCATTTGTGCTAACTGCCACAATCGCCGACAGGGTATCGTTGTCGCCCACTGCTATTTCCTCTGTGGAAACAGTATCGTTTTCGTTGATGATAGGTATTGCGCCAAGCTCTAAAAGGCGAGATAAGGTAGCCTCTATATTGTGGCGGCGCTGTTCGTCCTCTATATCGGCACCTGTGAGCAATATCTGCGCTACCGTGTGGCCATACTGGGTAAACAGCTTATCGTAAGTGTACATCAGCTCGCACTGGCCCACCGCGGCAGCCGCCTGCTTTGTTGCCATATCAGAGGGCCTGCCGTTAAGGGGCAGCTTGCCTACGCCCATGCCGATAGCACCCGAGGACACAAGCAATACCTCGTGGCCTGCGTTTTTAATATCGCTTAATGTTTTACAAAGTGCCTCCACCAAACGGATATTCAAAAGCCCCGTATGATGCGCCAAGGTTGACGTGCCGACCTTAACAACTACCCTCATTTTTACACTCCTAAAGTAGCCCTTTATGGGCGGATAAATATGTTTTATTGTACCACAAATTATGTTTAAATGCAAAATAGTTTGACGCGGGTATTTTTGCGCATTATAATACAATTAACGTATGCACGAACAGGGTATAATTTAATATATCCGCAAGTGGGTTATTTAAGGAGAAATATGACACAAGACAGCAGAATTAACGCCGTATTGTTTGCGGTAGACTGCGGCGAATACGATATGCAAAGCAGTATCAGCGAGCTTTCGGCATTGGCAGACGCCAACAATATCGACGCCGTGGCGGAAATAATCCAAAAGCGCGACGCACCTGACGCCGCTACCTATATAGGCGAGGGGCGCGCCGAAGAAGGGCGCATGTATTGCATAAATCTAGAGGCGGAAATAGCTATTTTTGACGCTGAATTATCGGGCAGCCAAATACGCAACCTTGAAGAAGTGCTTGGCGTGCGCGTAATCGACCGCACCATGCTGATACTTGAAATATTTGCAAAAAGAGCCGTTTCAAACGAAGGCAAGCTGCAAACAGAGCTTGCGGAGCTGCGATATCGTCTGCCGCGTTTAGCCGGGCTTGGGGCATCTATGTCCCGACAAGGCGGCGGTGGCGGCGGTGGCGGCGGCGCGCGCAGAGGCGCAGGCGAAAGCCGCCTTGAATACGATAAGCGTCACATCAAAAGACGCATAGAAGCCCTTGAGGAACGCCTTGAAGAAATGGAAAAACGCCGCGGCGAAACGCGCAAGGCACGAGAAAAAAGCGGCGTGCCAATAATAGCCCTTGTGGGATATACCAACGTTGGCAAAAGCAGCCTTTTAAACAAGCTTTGCGGTGCAGACACCATGGCGGCAGACATGCTTTTTGCCACGCTGGATCCAACCGTGCGCAAGCTGACGCTGCCAAGCGGCCTTGCCTGTGTGGCTATAGACACCGTTGGCTTTGTGAGCCGCTTGCCCCACGGCCTTGTAAATGCGTTTAAAAGCACCTTGGAGGAAGCCGCATACGCCGATATTATATTAAAAATATGCGATGCGTCCGACGAAAAATCTCACGAGCAGCAAATAGTAACCGATGCCGTTTTGGCAGAGCTGCACTGTGAGGACATACCGCAGATTACCGTTTACAACAAATGCGATAAGCTTAACGCCGCGCTTTTCAACTCTGAAGCCATGCTTACCTCTGCCGTTACAGGGGAGGGGCTTTGCGAGCTGCTCGCGGCTGTGGATAAGCTTTTATCCGACAGAGTGCGCCGTATAAGCATTTTGCTGCCCTATGATAAGCTTTCTTTGGCAGCGCCCATGCGCACGCGCGGCACAGTGCTTTGCGAGGAATACCGCGACGACGGCGTATATTTTGAGGGCATAGTAAAAGCCATGGATTTGCATTTTTACAATGAATTTTTAGTTTGATAATGCGCTTTGCTGCGCGGAGGAATGTAGTACATTCCTCTTTTTTTATGCCCGATATAGCAATGTGCGCACACATTGCTATTGCGCATCGGACCTTGGCCGGCGCATAGAATCGCCCTGCGAGGGGGTTATATAGCAACATACAACAAAGTAAAATATCTACATGTCAAGTACGGTTGCTATAATATCCGCAAGCGGTTATCGACAGCAATTGATTTTATTATTATAATACTCTTTTCTCATCTTGCTTTCAGCCTTTTATTTATGTGCCGAATTTTTGCATATTTACCGCTTTGGCGACGGCCTTAATATGGGAATACCCTGCAAAATAAATCTCTCCGCAAGCTGTGCAAGCTCTTTGGCAGATTCCTTGCGCCCGTTGCTAAGCCAATACTGCAAGATGCCTATACAACCCGACACGGTAAAGGAGTAAAAATACTCGGCATCTCGCCTTGAAATGGTATTGTAAAGCTGTACCCACGCCATAACACAGCGGCTGCGCCCTACATCGGAAATTTTATCTATAAAAATTTGGTCGCGGTTAATGCCAAGCAAAACCTCGCAAAGGGCATAATTTTCCACAAGATATTCAAACGCCTCAAGAAAACAGGGCAACTGCTTTTTCTGCGTAAGCATGTCCGCTGTAAGATAATAATTGCTAAGCACCAAGGAAAGCTCGTCGAAAATCTCGTCCTCCATTATGGCAAACAAATCGTACACGTCGCGATAATGAGCATAAAAAGTACCGCGGTTTACATCTGCTTCTTCACAAAGCTCCTTCACTGTAATATCGTGCAGCTTTTTTCGGGACATCAATTTTAGAAGGCTTTCGCGCAGCAGCTTTCTGGTTTTGCGAATACGTCGGTCAACATATAAATTTTCGTTCATAAAAAGTTTCCTTTCTAACATACAAAAAGGCGGCGTACTGTACGTTTATTAACACTAATCAAAGGTTTTGTTTGTTGCGTACTATCTTTGTTTTTATTATAATATACATATGAAAGAAAATCAACACGAAGTTCATTATCCAAATAGACGTGCCAATTAAAACAGCCTTGAAAGGAGGCGCACCATGGAACGAATTGCGGAAAAAATTATCGCGCATAAACGTATGGTGCTGGTAATTTTTCTTGTACTTGCGGTGTTCAGCCTTTTAACTATGGGCGAAGTTAAAGTGAATTACGATTTGGTGGATTATCTGCCCGACGGCACGCCCTCCACTACCGCGCTTAATGTGATGAACACCGAATACACACAGGCAACGCCAAATATCCGTGTGTATCTGCCAAATGTAAGTATTCCAAAGGCGCTTGAGGCAAAAGCCGAGCTTAAAGCCCTCAGCTTTGTCGAAAACGTAAGCTGGCTTGACGATGTGATAAATATTGGCCAGCCGCTGGAGCTTGCAGACGCCAAAACAGTAGATGCCTACTATAAAGACGGCGGCGCGCTGTTTTCCGTAACGGCAGACAAAAGCGTGAACGCCGTTAAGGTTGTTACCGCCATACGCGAATGTGTAGGCGCAGATGCCGCTGTAGCCGGCGAAACCGTAGACATGGCAGAGGCGCAGCTTGCAACACAAAACGAAATTGCAAAAATAATGATAACCGTTGTGCCTATGGCATTGCTGATTTTGTTTATAACCACACGGTCTTGGTTTGAGCCTGTGCTGTTTATAATCGCTATCGGTGTATCTATTTTGCTAAACCTCGGCACTAATATATTTTTAAAAGAAGTAAGCTTTATCACTCAAGGCGTTGCGCCTATATTACAGCTTGCCGTTTCCATGGACTATGCCATTTTCCTGCTTAACGCTTTTCAAGATTATCGGGAATCGGGCGTTGAAATACGCGAGGCAATGCGCAAGGCAATGGTGAAATCTTTTTCCACCGTTATGGCAAGCGGCCTTACCACGGTGCTTGGCTTTTTGGCGCTTACACTAATGCGCTTTAAGATAGGCCCCGACATGGGCTTTGTGCTTGCAAAGGGCATTTTCTTCAGCCTTATTTCCGTTTTGGTCTTTTTGCCTGTGGTGGGCGTGATGACCTATAAGCTGATAGATAAAACAAAGCATCGTTCGTTTTTACCGTCGTTTCGTAAAATGGGCAATGCCATTACCGCCGTGCGAGTGCCTGTTTTACTGCTTGCGTTTTTGCTGATGGTGCCTTGCTATTTAGCCCAGCAAAGCAACACCTTCCGCTACGGTGCCGCAAGCTCCGATCCGAAAACCAAGGCAGGCGCAGACACTGTAATGATTAACGATACCTTTGGCAAGGCATCGCAAATGGCGCTTTTGGTACCACGGGGCGAATGGGGCAAGGAAATTGCGCTTAATGACGAGCTTAAAGCGATACCCGAGGTAACCTCTGTCATCTCCTATGTGAACATGGTAGGCACGCAAATTCCTCCGGAATTTTTACCACAAGATATGGTAGAGCAAATGCTTTCGCCTAACTACAGCCGCTTTATCATAAGCCTTGACATGCCGGACGAGGGCGCCGAGGCATTTGCCGTGGTAAAGCAGGTACGCGGCCTTGTGGCGGAATATTACGACAACGAATATCATCTTTGCGGCAATAGCGTGAATAATTTTGATATGATGACTACCGTTACGGCGGATAATGTACTGGTAAATGCCGTTGCTATTTTAGCCATAGGGTTTGTACTGCTGGTTACATTTAAGTCTATATCAATTCCCCTGCTTTTGCTGCTTACCATAGAGGCATCTATTTGGATGAATTTAGCGTTCCCATACTTTATGGGGGACGAAATACACTATATAGGATATCTTGTAATAAACACCGTACAGCTTGGCGCAACGGTAGACTACGCCATACTCTTATCCGAAAGATATCTGCAAAAGCGGCAAACTCTGTTTAAGCACGAGGCAATAAAGCAAACCATTGCCGAAACTGCGCCATCTATATTAACATCTGCCGGTATTTTAACCATGGCAGGGGTAATGATTGGCGTAATATCCACAAACGCAGTTGTAAGCCAGCTTGGCACAGTGCTTGGGCGCGGAGCGGCATTTTCTTGCATAATGGTGCTTTTGTTCTTGCCTGCAATGCTTATTTTGTGCGATTGCATTTTGCCTAAAACCACCTATCATACAAAGTTTGTTTTCCCAAAAAAGAAAGCCAAAACATCTTCTAATGCGTAAATTACAGCAAGGAAGGAAGTAATGTTATGATTAATAAAAAGCTTATCCCATGTGCGCGCTATCGCAAAGGCACATTTAAACCTGTTAAGCTTGCGGTGGCATTGCTGCTTACCACCGTGCTTTGCTTGCCGGGCGCAGGCACGCTTGCCGACGCCATATCCCCTGCCCTTGTAGTTGCCCCTAAAGACGAGGTAATTTATGTAAACCTTACAAACGACGGCAAGGTAGACTCTGCCTATGCGGTTAATTCCTTCGACATTACTTACGACGGCGAGCTTGAGGATTACGGCAATTTTAAAAGCGTGAGCAACCTTACCACTACAGACGCCATGGAATATAAAAACGGCAAGGTAAGCGTACACGCGCCAAAGGGCAAGTTTTATTACCAAGGCAATTTGCAAAGCACCGAGCTGCCATGGCTTGTAGGCGTAAGCTATCGGCTAAACGGCACCGCTATTTCCGCTGAGGATTTGGCAGGTAAAAACGGAGCCTTTGCCATGGAAATATCCCTTCGCAAAAACCCAAAAGCAGACGAAAGCTTTTTTGAAAACTACGCCTTGCAGGTAAGCATTACACTGGACGCGGCAAGATGCGGCAATATAGTTGCCGACGGTGCCACCGCCGCAAACGCAGGTGCCACCAAAATATTAAACTACACCATTTTGCCCGGCACCGAAAAAACGATCAAGGTTAGCGCAGATGTGAAAATGTTTAGCATGGCGGGCTTGCAGATAAGCGGAATACCCCTTTCTATGGACATAGAGCTGCCCGACACCTCCTCTCTTACCGACCAATTTACGGATTTGCAAGACGGAGTTAAAAAGCTAAACGACGGTGCCGTAAAGCTAAAAAACGGCGTGAGCGATTTATATAACGGTGCAAACGCGCTTACAAGCGGCGCGCAGTCCCTTTGCGACGGCGCAGGCGGCATTGCAAACGGCGCAAACGGCTTAGTAACAGGTGCAGGCGGCTTGCGCGACGGCAGCGCGAAATTATTGACAGGCTCCGACACATTTGTTACAGGGCTTGCGTCCCTTGACACAAACGGAGCCACAATAAAAAGCGGCTCCGCCGCAATAGCAACAGGGCTTAGCACCCTTGCCACACAGCTTTCAAGCGGTGGTGCTGCGCCGGATTTAACGCAGCTTGTGGCAGGCTCTGCACAAATAAAAACAGGGCTTGCGGACTTAAACACCAATATAACAACCTTAAGCGCCGATAACCCTACCGTGGCTGCCGCTATAACGGCTCTTGCCGCATCTACCGATACAAATGTGCGAACCTTAATAGGTGCGTATAATGGGCTTTTGGGCGGTGCTAAAACACTTGCCACAGACGTTGGCACTTTAAGCACAAGCTATGCCGCCATAGATAAAGGCATTAACGACATTGCCATCGCCACGGGCACAAGCGCAGGGGCAATGGCGGCGCTTGCCAAGGCGGTAACGGATTTATCTACCCAATACACCCAGTTTGACCAAGGGTTACAGGGCTATGTGGGCGGTGTGCATGGCTTAAACACAGGCTATGCGGATTTGCACAGCGGCATTAAAGCCCTGAGCGACGGCACAGGCGCGTATTTGGGCGGTGTACAGCAATTTGCAGGTGGCGCAAGCGGCCTATACGACGGTGCAAAATCCCTTGTGGGCGGCAGTGGCAGCCTTGCAAACGGTGTAAACGAGCTTAAAAAAGGCACGGCAACCCTTGCAAGCGGCACAGGCGAATTTAAAGCGCAAACCTCTGATATAGACACAAAGGTAAATGACGAAATAGACAAAATGCTTGCGGATTTCCGCAATGAGGACTTTGTGCCTTCTTCGTTCTTATCCCCTAAAAACAATACTATAGCCTCGGTGCAATTTGTAATGAAAACACCGGG
>JAVWZM010000045.1:0-17606 GCA_036661035.1 Oscillospiraceae bacterium | reverse complement strand
CATAGGATAAGCTTTTTAATAAACAAGTCCGCAGACTTGTTTTATTAAAACTGTCGCGACAGTTTTAATTGTGCATGATCGATAGTACGCACATATAGGATAATCTTTATATAAGCATGTGCTTTTTTTTCAGAAAATTTTTGCATAGCATTTACTCTTTTTGCAACGCCCTTGCGTTATTAATTAAATAATCAAGATCTGTAAATTCCGTCATGGCACAGCATTCGTGCCGCAATGCCGCGGCACCCTTTAGCCCGTGCATGTACCATGCCGCATGGCTGCGCGCCTCTTGCATGGCTCTCTTTTCCCCTTTTTCTTCGCACATGCCGCTAATGTGGCGTCGCAATACTGCAAAGCGCTCTTCTAAGCTTGGCGGCAATGGAATGTCTTTCCCCTCCAGCGCCGCCTTTACCTGCGTGAATAGCCATGGGTTTCCCATGGCGGCGCGGCCTATCATTACACCGTCACAGCCTGTAAAGTGCAACACCTTTACTGCATCTTCTGCGCTTGCGATATCTCCATTTACAATCACCGGTATTGAAAGGCTGTTTTTAATTTCTTTTACTGCGTCAAGATGAACGCCCGGCACATACATTTCCTCACGGGTACGCCCATGTACGGCAATGGCACAGGCGCCTACCGCCTCGCACCGTTTCGCCACATCACAGCCTGTAAGTGTTTCGCTGTTCCAGCCTATGCGCAGCTTTACCGTAACAGGCACTTTAGCGGCGCTTACAGCGGCGGCGCATATTGCTTGCGCAAGCTCTGGCGTTTTAAGTAAGGCACTGCCTGCACCGCTATTGGTAATTTTAGGCGCGGGGCAGCCCATATTAATGTCTATAAAATCGAATTTATATTTGCCGTTTTGGATAAGAGCTACCGCCTCGCCTATCACCTCAGGCTCATGGCCGAAAAGCTGAACACCGTAAGGCTTATCGCCATCGCCACCACGCAAAAGCGCAGTGCTTTTTTTGTCACCCATGGTAAGGGCTTTTGCACTTACCATTTCGCTTACGGTAAAGGACGCACCATATTCCGCACAAATGCGGCGCATGGTAACATCTGTTGCGCCTGCCATTGGTGCGAGTGCCGCACCCGGCGGTAATTGTAAATCGCCAAAATTCATAAATAGTTCCTTAATATGCACAATTTAAAAGTATAAAGATAAAAGCGTAAAATGAAGGTTTGCCATGTTATATTGTTTTTGCAAACACCGCAATATCTATATTATTGTATCATAAATCGGGCAAATATGGTATACTAAAAGCATAAATTTATATTTTTTATATCAGCCACGAAAGGACGACAAAAATTTGAAACTACTTGTACTGGACGGAAACAGCATTATAAACCGTGCGTTTTACGGCATTAAGCTGCTTACCACTAAGGATGGTCAGTTTACCAACGCAATATACGGTTTTATGAACATACTTTTAAAGCTTGAGGCAGACGAAACGCCTGACGAAACAGCAATAGCATTTGACCTTAAAGCCCCAACCTTTCGCCATAAAATGTACGACGGCTACAAGGCACAGCGCAAGGGCATGCCAGAAGAATTGGCGGCGCAGATGCCTGTATTAAAAGAGCTTTTAACCTTGCTTGGATACAAGCTTGTTACCCTTGAGGGCTACGAGGCGGACGATATCTTAGGCACTCTTTCGGCAAAAGCGGCAGAGCGCGGCGACGAATGTGTGATAGCTACAGGAGATAGGGACAGCTTGCAGCTTGTGGGCGAGCATGTGCGCGTGCTTTTGGCAAGCACGCAAATGGGGCGCAGTGTTACTATAAATATGGACGAAAGCGCAGTAGCGGAAAAATACGGCATTAAGCCAAAACAGCTTATTGAAGTGAAAAGCCTAATGGGCGACGCCTCGGATAATATCCCCGGTGTGGCAGGCGTGGGCGAAAAAACTGCTCTTGCGCTTGTTTCTCGCTTTGGCACTCTTGACGAGGTGTATGAGAATATCGACAGCGAGGACATTAAAAAAGGCGTGCGCCAAAAGCTGATTGACAATAAAGACATGGCATATCTTAGCCGCAAGCTTGCCGAGATAGACTGCCATGTGCCTGTTTGCTTTGAAAAAGGCGAATATATAAAGCAAGAGCCAAAGGCGCAGGAGGCGTCGGCACTGCTTGCAAAGCTTGAAATGGCGTCTATATCCCAAAGGCTCCGCCTAAACAATATCATTACGGAGCAAACCGCCCTCAGTACAGCGGCGCTGCCAAGCGTAGAGGCAAGCGATTTGCCAAAGCTTTCGGGCAAGGTATATGTTGCCCTTAGCGGCAATGTTGGCATATGCGTACAGGAAGAAACAATATACACCGCCAGCGAGGAAAGCCTTGTAAAGCTGCTTGCGGATAATGACGCAGAAAAGCTTGTATTTGACGCTAAACCCTTGTACCGCCTTGCGCTAAAGCATGGTGCAGATGCCGTGAATATCACCTTTGACGCAAAATTGGCAGCGTATTTAATAAACCCCTCTGCAAGCGATTACACTGTGGTACAGCTTGCGGCAGAATATGGCATAGAGCCAACTTATAATAGCGAATATCCCGAGGCATCTGTATTAAAACGTCTGTTTGATGCATTGCGAGAGCGATGCGATCGCGAGGGCATGACACCGCTTTTAAACGATATTGAATTGCCGCTATGCAAGGTGCTTGCCGATATGGAACACTCGGGCATCGCCGTAGACAGTAGCGGATTGCAAGATTTTGGCTCTGTGCTGCGAGAAGAAATAGATAAACAGCTTGCGTCTATTTACGAGCAGGTTGGGTATGAATTTAATGTAAACAGCCCAAAACAGCTAGGCAAAGCCTTATTTGAGGATATGGGGCTGCCATCAGGCAAAAAAACAAAAAGCGGATTTTCCACAAACGCAGAAACCCTTGAAAACCTGCGTGTATATTCGCCTGTAATAGACAATATTCTTTTGTATCGCACCTATCAAAAGCTTAATTCCACTTATGCAGAGGGGCTTTTGAAGGTGGTTGGCGATGATGGGCGAATACATTCTACCTTTAACCAAACCGAAACACGAACAGGGCGAATATCCAGCGGCGAGCCTAATTTGCAAAACATACCTGTGCGCACAAAGCTTGGGCGCGAGCTGCGTAAATTTTTTATAGCTGAAAAAGGCAAGATTTTGCTTGACGCGGATTACAGCCAGATAGAGCTGCGTATTTTGGCGCATATTGCAAATGACAGCGCAATGATAGAAATATTCCGCACAGGCGGAGATATTCACCAAAGTACAGCCGCAAAAATTTATCATTTAGATGAAAAGGACGTTACCTCGGCACAACGTTCAAGCGCAAAGGCGGTTAATTTCGGCATTGTATATGGCATTAGCGCATTTAGCCTGTCTAAAGATATTAATGTGTCTGTGAAAGAGGCAAGCGGATTTATTAAAAACTATCTTGACACCTTTGAGGGCGTGAAGAAATATATGGACGAAACTGTGGAAAAAGGCAAGGAAAACGGATATGTTTCCACCATGTTTGGCCGCAGACGCAGCTTACCTGAGCTTGCGTCGTCTAATTTCAACATACGCGCTTTGGGCGAGCGCATGGCTATGAACACACCTATTCAAGGAACAGCGGCAGATATTATAAAGCTTGCGATGATACGCGTGTTTAACCGCCTAAAGGACGAGGGTTTAAAGGCTAAACTTGTTTTGCAGGTACACGATGAACTGATAGTGGAATGTCCTGTAGACGAGCAGGAGCGCGCTGAAAAAATTCTTGGAGAAGAAATGCAGAATGCGGCGAAGCTTTGTGTGCCGCTAAAGGCAGATGTAAACAGCGGCGACACATGGTATAGCGCGAAAGGGTAATAATGATAGATTATAGGCAAATGAACGAGAGCGACATAGATATTTGCGCAGAAATAGAAACCTATGCGCCTGATCCTTGGAACAAAGCGCAGCTATGTGAAATGTGCGAAGGCAATATTTCCCATAGCTTTGTAGCGGAAGAAAACAGCCAGCCTGTCGCCTTTTGCAGCTTACAGGCAGTGTGCGGAGAGGTATCGCTGAACACCATAACCGTGCTGCCGCATTGTCGCCGACAAAGCATTGCAAAAGGTTTATTAAAATACGCATTTAACGCTTTATGTGCCGAGGAAGTGTATTTGGAAGTGCGCGAAACAAATATAGGCGCAATAGCATTATACGAAAGCATGGGGTTTTCGCGAGTGGGGCTTAGGCAAAATTTTTACCAATGCCCACGGGAAAACGCTATTGTTATGGTGCTTAAAGGCTTATCTTTAACATAAATTTATGTAGCAACGCTAAAAATTAAGGAATGATTATTAATGCTGATATTAGGAATTGAATCGAGCTGCGACGACACCTGTGCCGCTGTGGTAAAGGACGGACGAGAAATATTGAGTAATGTTGCCGCAACCAGCGCGGCAGAGCAGAACATTTATGGTGGAATTGTGCCTGAAATAGCAAGCCGCAGACATATTGAAAGCATATCAGACGTAGTAAATGCCGCGTTGCAAAACGCCAATGTAACCATAAACGATATAGATGCTATTGCCTTTACCTTTGCGCCGGGGCTTATTGGCGCGCTATTAGTAGGGGTTAATTTTGCCAAAGGGCTTGGGTTCTCGGCACAAAAGCCACTTGTAGCTGTGCATCATCTGCGAGGGCATATTGCGGCGTTATATCTTACCCATCAAGAGCTGAAGCCGCCATTTATCTGCCTTGTGGCATCGGGCGGGCATAGCCATATCATTAATGTGGAAAGCTATACAAGCTTTAAGGTGCTTGGGCGCACGGTGGACGACGCGGCAGGCGAAGCCTTTGACAAAGTAAGCCGCACCTTGGGGCTTGGATATCCGGGCGGGCCTGCCGTAAGCAAGGCGGCAAAAAGCGGAAATATCCACGGCTACACTTTGCCCATACCAAAGGTAGAGGGCATGTATGATGTAAGCTTTTCCGGCCTTAAAACCGCTGTACTTAATATTATAAACAAAGCTAAAATGCAAGGCGAAGAAATTAATGTTGCTGATATGGCGGCAAGCTTTGAATATCGCATCAGTGAGATTTTAGCACAAAAGCTTTTGCTTGCCGCAGAAAATACCCATGCAGAAAAAATATGTATTGCAGGGGGCGTGGCGGCAAACACAGTATTGCGCGAAATATTGGAGCAAGGCGCAAAAAAGCTTAATGCCAAGCTGTATTTGCCGCAAATCGCTTTGTGTGGAGATAACGCCGCCATTATTGCATCACAAGGGTTTTACGAATACGAGGCAGGGCATCGCGCAGATTATGCTCAAAACGGATATCCTACTTTGCCAATTGATTATATAGATTAGCAAAAAAGCATACAGCACATTTAGTGTAGATGCTATTTAGTATAGCGAAAAAAGTATAAAAACCGCAAAAACAGCCCCCACATTGTGGGGGCTGTTTGATTTAAAGCATTATTAAATATGGATATTATCGCATATTTACAGCTAAAACTGCCGTGGCAGATATAGCACTCGCCCTATTATACCGGGTGAGATTTATTTGCAAAATCGGCATGGTCGGCATCTACGCCTACACGCTTATTGTTGCGTGCCTCGAAGAATTTAGGTGCTACTGTGGGGAACATTGCATAAGTAAGCACGTCTTCTTCTTGTGTAACGTATTTGTTTGCCTCGGCGCGTAGCTTATCCATTTCCGGCGGCAGTAAATCTGCCGGACGGCATGTGATAGGTGTTTCGTCGCCTAGAATTTGTCTTGTAAATTCTGCGCTGATTGGCGCAGGTGTTTTGCCGTATTCGCCGCGTACAAGGCCTTTAAACTCTTTAGTAACCATCTTGTAACGCTCGCCTGTAATTACGTTAAATACAGCCTGTGAGCCGACAATCTGGCTTGTAGGAGTAACAAGTGGCGGATAGCCCGAGTCTTTACGCACGCGAGGAATTTCTTGCAGCACTTCTTCAAGCTTATCGGCTTTGCCTGCGTCTTTAAGCTGTTTTAACAGGTTAGACAGCATGCCGCCCGGTACTTGATACAAAAGTGTGTTTGCGTCTACACCAAGCATTTTTGGTGATAGCTGCCCACTGGCAAGATATTTTTCGCGCAGAGTTGCAAAATGTGCGCGCACAACGTCTAGCTTTTTAAGGTCTAGCCCTGTGTCGTACTCTGTGCCCTGCAATGCGGCAACCAAGGATTCGGTTGGCATATGTGAGGTACCCAGTGCAAGTGGCGAAATAGACGTATCTATGATATCCGCGCCTGCCTCGATGCCCTTTAATATGGACATAGATGCAAGGCCAGATGTGTAATGGCTGTGGATATCAACAGGAATAGAAATAGTGTTTTTGAGGGTTTTCACAAGCTCGTATGTGGTATAAGGAGTAAGCAAGCCTGCCATGTCCTTAATGCATATGCTATGTGCGCCCATTTCTTCAAGTGTTTTTGCATATTTTGCAAAATACTCGTTGTTATGAACAGGGCTTAATGTGTAGCTGATACAGCCCTGCACATGCGCTTTTTCTTTTACAGCGGCTTTGATGGCTGTTTCAAGGTTGCGCGGATCGTTAAGCGCATCAAAAATGCGCAAAATGTCTATGCCGTTTGCAACGCTCTTTTGAACAAAATATCCAACAGCATCGTCTGCATAATGACGATAGCCAAGCATGTTTTGCCCACGGAACAGCATTTGCAGCTTTGTTTTGGGACATTCTTGACGCAAAATGCGCAGACGATCCCATGGATCTTCGTCTAAAAAGCGAATACAGGCGTCGAAAGTGGCGCCGCCCCAGCATTCTAGCGAATAGTAGCCAACCTCATCCATGGCAGGCAATATCGGGCGCATCTCGTCCATCGTCATACGGGTGGCGATTAAGGATTGATGCGAGTCGCGCAAGGCAACTTCGGTAATTTTAACGGGTTTAGCCAAAATACATCACCTCTTAATTTAGTTTAAGGAAACAAGCACATCGCCAACGTTTACAACGTCGCCTTTTGCACATGAGATTGCTGCTACTGTGCCGTCTTGCGGCGCAACAATGTCGTTTTCCATCTTCATAGCTTCTAGTATTACAAGCACGTCGCCGGCTTTTACTGCTGCGCCAACGGCTGCTTTTACGTCAAGAATATTGCCCGGCATTGGAGCTGAAACCTTTACTGCGCCTTGCGCCACAGGAGCGGTGGCTACTGGAGCGGCAGGTGCTGCGGCTACAGGAGCAGCGGCAGGTGCTGCCACGGGTGCTGCAACAGCAGCTACAGGTGCAGAGCCTTGGGCAGCCTCTTCAACAGATACGTTATAGGCATTGCCGTTTACGGTGATATTAAAATGTTTCATATAAAAATCCTCCTAAAATTTGAAAATATAAGCCCTTATGGGGCAGCTATAAGAATTTAAAGTGCCATATTGCCGTGCTTTTTAGGCAAACGCTGTGTGCGCTTGGTGCTTAACATATCTAATACGCCCACAATGCTTGCGCGAAGCTCGCCTGCGTCTACTGCGATATCGGCAATGCCTGCCTGTACTGCCGCAGATGCACTGCAAACCTCTGCTGCATACTCGGCTGCAAGCTTAGATGTATCAGACACTATGTTTTCGCCGGCGGCGATTTTGTCTTTATACAGCACTGTTACAGCCGCCTCTGGGGCTATAGGTGCGATAACACAGCCGTTTACAGCAATGGATACGTCTGCGCTTGAAAATGCTGTGTAGCTTGTGCCCACTGCCTTGCCTGTAAACACGGCTATTTTAGCTGTGGTGGCGTCGGCGTAAGTACCTGCAAGACGTGCCGCCTCGCGAATACCGCCCGACAAATCGTCGGCAGAATTTTTAACGAAACCGTCTGTATTGATTAATGTGATAACAGGGATACTGAAGCTGTCGCATAGGCGCACAAAGCGTGCTACCTTAGATGTGCAATTATGGCAAATGGTTTTGTCTGCCCCTGCAAGAGAAACCATGCCCACCACATTGCCAGCAACTGTGCCAAGCATTGTTATAGCACTTTTGCCGAAGGCGGCAAAAAGCTCTGTGCATGTGCCCTCGTCTGCAATGCTTTCGCATGCCTCAACGGGGCAATATTTTGCCATATTGATTTTGCCTGTGGGTGCGCCTGCCTCGAATACCGCAGGTGCCGAAAGATTGTTTGACGGCAAAAGCCCAATAAGCTCTGCCGCTTTTTTAGCTGCATCTACAGCGGTATCTGCTACAATGTGCGCAACGCCTGCTTTAGCTGCAAACTCTGCACTGCCGGCATTTGCTACCTTGTTGCCTGCCGCGTTTGAAGTGAACGGGGCTGTAAGGAACAGCTCTGCGTCTTTGCTCATGATGCAAATATCTGCGCCTGCTGCGCTTAATGCGGAGCTTGCGCCGCACACGCCTGTAACTACTGCTATTTGAGGCACTACGCCCGAAAGAGCCGCTACAGCCGCGCTCTGCTTTGCAGCCGAGGCAAGGCAAGTAAGCCCTTCTTCAAGCTTTGCGCCAACAGAGTTGTAAAAAGTAACAACCGGATTACCTGTTTTTGCAGCCATATCCATTACTTTTACTGTGTTTTGAACGTCTTTTGCGGCAAGAGCCGCACCATTTTGGCATATTGCATAAGCCGGTTGCCCGTTTGCACTGCCGAAAGCGGCTGTAACCGCATTTTCGCTTGTGGCGAACAACGTGGTGTATGCGCCTTCATCAAAGAAATTGGCAAGAATATCCTTGCCTGATATTGCTTTAGCCATTAACAAACCTCCTGCATTTTGAAAAATTTCAAATTAAGATTATTATACTATTTTGATAAAATAATAACAAGTCTTAAATGTGCCGATAGTGTAATTTATTTGCATTCGTGGAAGATTATTTCGTTTTTATAGGGTGCTGATAAGTTTTTGCAAAAAACTCTGCGCCATTTGTCAAGATTTGGGTTTTCCTCGCTGATATCAAACAGGGCTGTTCCCTGCCTTTCACCTGCCGCTACACAGGCACGAATAATACCGTCTACAAGCAGATTGTCGCTGATGTCCGTATCCAGTACGGTGGTAACCTCGTCGTTTATTCGATAAAGGGCAAAGCCAAGATATTCGGCACCGTTCATTATCACGTAGCCGTCTATATCTCCGCTGAAACGCTCGTTATTTAATACTCCGATTACGTCTTCTTCGTCTATTGGGCGCATGGCTATCATTTGCGCTCACCTGCCCTTTTACGCGGATATGTGCGCTTTTGCGCCGCTTGTTTTGCGTTGCGCACGGTATTTTTTTCTATGGTAGATGTAGTTTTTGCTTTTGTGGCGGCGGCGCGCAGGGCGGCTACCTCCTGCGGAGTAAGGTCGCGATGCTCTCCCGGCTTTAACATTCCAAGCTTTACAGCACCAAGCGACGAACGGCGAAGGCGGATAACGTCTAGGTTTACAGCCTCGCACATACGGCGAATTTGGCGGTTTTTGCCCTCGCGGATAGTCATTTCCATAACCGTGCGCTCGCTTTCGTCTGCCACTACGCGGATAATGGCAGGCAAGGTGCGTGTGCCGTCGTCTAGCGTTACGCCGTTTGTAAGGGCAACTATCTGTTCCTCGCTTGCGTGTGGACGTACAGTTACGCGATATAGCTTCGATACACCGTGGCTTGGGTGGGTAAGCAGATTTGCAAAATCTCCGTCGTTTGTAAACAGTAAAAGCCCCTCGCTGTCTTTATCAAGACGCCCTACGGGGAAAACGCGGTCCGGCACATCTGCCATTAAATCCATTACTGTTTTGCGCCCACGCTCGTCGCTTGTGGTGGTAATATATCCACGCGGCTTATTTAACATAATATAATAAAATGTTCTTCCACGCGGTATTATAATCTTTTTACCGTCTACGGTAAGCAAATCTTTATTTGTATCCATTTTGTCGCCCACGGATACGGGGTGGCCGTTCAGCTTTACTCTGCCCTCGCGGATAATTTGCTCTGCCGCGCGGCGCGAGCAAACGCCTTGCTCCGAAAGCACCTTTTGTATTCTTACATCTTGCATTTTAATTCCTTTTCTTATATACGGCGGCTTTTTAGGGCGGCCTAATTACAACTGTGTACTTTTTGTTTCTTCTTTATTTTCTTTATGAAAAAGTCCACTGATTTTATCCACCATTTCAGGCATCATGCCAATGGCTCTGTCCACATTATTAGAAGTATCCGAAAGCTGTATCAAACGCACATTTCCGTCTTTAACCACAAGAAACGCAACAGGCAAAATAGACACACCTGCACCTGAGCCGCCGCCAAACAAATCCTTAGGTGTTTTGCTTGGGAAATCCGAGCCGCCCGACGCAAAACCGAAAGTAACCTTTGAAATTGGCAATATCATAGTGCCGTCCGACATATTGATAGGATTGCCGATAATTGTATTGGAATCCACCATGCTTTTTATTTTTTCAAGGGTTACGTCCATTAGCCCTTGTATTGGATGTTCGCTCATGCTTTTAACCTCCGTTTTTTGTTTGTTGTTTGCTTTGATTGTTTTTTTGCTTTGGTTTTATTGGAATAAGCTTTTCTTTAAGTATGCGCTTAAAGGCATAAATGCCTGCTACCACTATTATAAACGGTGTACCCCATATATTACAATAGAAATATCTGCGATATTTATATTCTCCTGTAAAATCGGGGATAATATTTAGTTCTTTAAAGGATATGTGCAAATAATTGCGCAATGTAGCTATTGCCGCGCCAAGATATGCATGGGTTTTGCCGTAGGTTATGGCGGTATCGGCAGCGTCTTCGCAATGCACCGGATAAATAATGGTGGCTTTTGTAAAATAAAGCCCTTTAAATATTATTTTCATCGCCATGCCTGCCGTGGACACAAGACCTGCAAGCTTTTCAAAATCCGGAAATTTCGCCTTTTGCTTTTTCTTTGGCTGTGGGCTTTGGGGCGGCTCTTCCTGTGCATTTTTTTCCTCTTGCTCTTTTTCTTTCATGGGGTAAAGCGTAAAGGACAGAAAAAGTATTTTCAATTTCACCGTAAGCTCATCGTAATCGTATTTTACAGCTACACAAACAGGCAAAAACAATAGCAGCAAAATTATTATAAAAATTATTATTAAAATCCATAATAAAACACTTAAAAAAACTTGCATTATTCTTCCTCGCTGACGGGCGGCATATCCTCGTTTGCAGGCACTTCGGGCAAGATATCATCTGAATGTAGTGACGGCAGCTCAGACAGCGACGAAATGCCGAAGGTGCGTAAAAACGCATCTGTTGTGCGAAAAGCTACGGGGCGGCCGGGCAAATCCAGCCTGCCTGCCTCCTCCACAAGCCTTTTTTGCATTAATGTTTGCACGGTAGACGATGAATCAACACCGCGCACCTGCTCTATAAAAGAGCGTGAAACAGGCTGATTATACGCGATAATGGCAAGCACCTCAAGAGCCGCAGGTGTCAAAGGCGTATTGCGCCTTGTATCAAGTGCCTCTTTGATGTAATCGCCATATTTGCTTTTTGTGGCAAGCTGCCATTCGTTTTCAAGCTGAATGAGCATAATGCCACGGTCGTTTTCCTCGCAGTCGTCTTTAATAGACATAAGAAGGCGCTCTACAACAGGCAGCTCTATGGCAAGCACACCTGCAAGGCGCTCTGCGCTGACCGGCTCGGCATAGGCAAAAAGCATTGCCTCTACGGCGGCTTTATATTCTTTTAAATCCATACTTTCTCCTTTGTGTTGCTTACAGCCGCGTTTTACCGCGCTTAGCCACAGATATTTCTTCGTCTGAATCAATGGTGATGCGCCCTGCGCGCACAAGCTCCAGCACCGCTAGAAACGTGGCGACCATTTGGCTTTTGCCGCCGCTTGAATGCCGTGGAAACAATTGCCTAAGGCAAGTGAATTTGCCTGTCATAAGCCCACGCAGCACATGGATAATGCGCGAGGTTACCGAAACAAAGGGTGCTTGCACAATTGGTTCAAATTGCTCTTGGCGCGGTGGGCGGCGTCTGGCGCTGCGCCCCATAAGGGCTATGTAGGCTTGTTCTATCAAAAAGATATCGTGAGTTTGGCGGTAGGTTGTATCAATCTCCACTTCAAGGGGCTCACGCACTGTTATAAACACGCCCTGCGCCATAACACGCAGCTTTGCCGCCACTGTTTTGCACATGCTGTATTCTACAAGCTGGCCTGTAAGCTCTTGGCGCATGCGCTCTGCTTCTTCGTTTTTAGGAAGCAAGAAAAACGATTTCATCTGCACTAGCTTTGCTGCCATTTCGATAAACTCGCTTGCGCTTTCCATGCTGCTGTCGGCCGCCGCATCTACAGCGGCTAGATATTGGTTGATAAGCGCCACAATTTCTATATCGTAGATATTCATTTTATTTTTGGATATCAAATATAATAGCAAATCCAGTGGGCCTTCAAATTCCTCCAGCTTAAAGCTTAAGCTTTCCATTGTGTGCGCCTCCCTTCCTATTTTGTGATAATTAGGCAATTACGATAATAGATAACTGAAAAATGCACATTTTGCGCAAAGAAAAAAAATCGCCTTTTTTTTATAATTATGTACAATTACATTGCAGTGCCCATAAACATATAGTCTATAAACATTGTTCCCTTATTGAACATATCTAAAAAGAAATTGTTTACAATGGATATGGGCAGATTTAGCACGCCCATTGCAAGCACTACAAAGAGGGCAAGAAAAATATATTTTTCATAGCGCATTATGGAAAAATAAATACGCTGGGGCAAAAAGGCAAGTGCAATACGAGAGCCGTCAAGTGGTGGCACGGGAATAAGATTGAATACGGCAAGCATTACATTTATTAAAACAAATGTTTGGAAAAACAGCAGTAGAATGCTTTGTGTTCTGCCCGTTAGGGTATAGGCGGTAAGCTTGTACGCAATATAGCCGAAATATCCAAGCAGTAAATTAGACACAGGCCCTGCAAGCGCAGAAACCGCCATGCCAAGCTTTGGGTGCTTAAACCTATTTGCGCCTATCGGCACAGGGCGCGCCCAGCCAAAGCCCGTTAATATCATACACATGGCACCAAGCAAATCGAAATGCGCCATAGGATTCAGCGTAAGGCGGCCGTTATCCTTTGCAGTAGAGTCGCCAAGCCAGCTTGACACAAGAGCATGGGCACTTTCGTGTACGGGAATTGCCAAAAGCATTACCAATGCGCGAATGGCATATATTATAATTCTATTACTCATTTATATAAACTCCATCTAATTTTGTTTGAAATAATGCGCACTCTTGCGCGTCAACTTTGTTTATTATACAGTTTTTTTGCTAAGTTTACAATATGATAGAAACTTTATTTCTAAAAACACTTGCAATTTATCAAAAACTTTGATATTATATTCTAGCGACTTGAAAAGAGGAGGTGCAGTGAATGGCCAAGTGTGATTGTTGTAATAAAGGCGTTTCCTTTGGAAATAAGGTTTCGCATTCTCATCGACGTGCTAACAGGACTTGGAAACCGAATGTAAAAAGAGTGAAAGCAATTGTTGACGGTTCCCCCCGTTACATCTACGCCTGCACCCGTTGCTTGCGTTCAAACAAAGTAACCCGCGCAGTATAGAATTAACGAATTAAAGCCGCCTTTTTTAAAAGGCGGCTTTTTTTATGCTTAATTTCAATTGCAAATTTTCGGCTTGCAAGGGTAAGTTTAGGTTATGCTGTACAGCTGTACACCAATAAAATACATAATCGGCACTATAACACACTATATACTAAGCTTTGCATGGGCTGCGGCACTGCGTTCTTTGCACTTTGTATTGCCGCATATGAACGGTGCAATATTCAGCGTTTTATGCATAGCCTTAGCGTTACCGTCGCATTTTATAAAATTAAATTACTATTCGCGGTCGTGCAGTGCAGGGAAATATTCCTGTTCGCCGCGATGATTTGGCGTGCCGCCCTCTTGATTTTCTTCTTGTGAATGAGGATTTTTCTCGTGGGATTGCTCATTATTATGGGTTTTTTCGTGCTTTTTATGCTCGCTATTATTGCAGTTTGGGCAATGGCTATTTTCGTCTTTTACTTCGTGTCCGTAATATGCGCTGTAGTTGTCGGCATTTTGGCTTTGCACATTATCGCTGCTTTCGCTTTGCGCGCTTGCTGCTTTATGCACACTTTCGCCAAATTGCTCGCTGTGCGAATTTGTTCCGTTTTTAGAAAAATGGCCGTTTGAGCTATTTGTTTGGTTGCTATTATTATAATCTTTCAAAATTAACACCCCCATGCTTATTATGCGCATGGGGGTGCTTTTTAATCTTATTTGAATATGGAAAACTATTCCGCTACCGTGGCGGATTTATTTTTAAGCATAACATCGTGGCTGCCGCCCTCTACAATGCTTGTGGAGGAAACTACTGTCAGCCTTGCTCTTTGCTGCAATTCCTCAATAGTAAGAGCGCCGCAGTTGCACATGGTGCTGCGCACCTTGCTAAGAGTAACGCTTACACCGTCTTTTAGTGCGCCTGCGTATGGCACATAGCTATCCACGCCCTCTTCAAAAGAAAGCTTGCCTGCGCCGCCCATATCGTAGCGCTGCCAGTTGCGCGCACGGTTAGAGCCTTCGCCCCAATATTCTTTTACATATGCGCCGTTTATGCGCAGCTTGTTTGTAGGGCTTTCGTCGAAACGCGAGAAATATCTGCCAAGCATTACAAAATCCGCACCCATGGCAAGTGCCAAGGTGAGGTGATAATCGTGTACAATGCCGCCGTCGGAGCATACAGGCACATACACACCTGTTTCTTTGAAATATTCGTCACGCGCCTTGGCCACCTCGATAACGGCGGTTGCCTGGCCACGGCCTATGCCCTTTGTTTCGCGAGTGATGCAAATAGAGCCACCGCCAATGCCGATTTTAACAAAATCTGCACCTGCATCTGCAAGAAAGCGAAAGCCCTCTGCGTCCACAACGTTACCTGCGCCTATTTTTACACTGTCGCCATATTTGGCACGTATCCAAGCAATAGTGCGCGACTGCCACTCTGAAAAGCCCTCAGAGGAATCTATGCAAAGCACATCAGCGCCTGCCTCTATAAGGGCAGGTACACGCTCGGAGTAATCTCGCGTGTTAATGCCTGCGCCCACAACGTAGCTTTTGCGGCTATCCAGTAATTCGTTTACGTTCTCTTTGTGAGATTCGTAATCCTTGCGGAACACCATGTATTTTAAATGTTGGTTTTTATCTATCAGCGGCAAGGAATTGATTTTATTATCCCATATAAGGTCGTTTGCCTCTTTAAGCGTGGTTTCGTCGCTGGCAACCACAAGCTTATCAAATGGTGTCATAAAATTGCTTACAAGAGTATCGTTTGCCATGCGGCTTACGCGATAATCTCTGCTTGCCACTATGCCAAGCAACCTACCGTTTGCCGTGCCGTCGTCTGTTACAGCTACAGTGGAATGTCCTGTTTTAATTTTAAGTGCTAAAATGTCGCCTAGCGTTGCGTCCGGACGCACGTTGGAATCGCTAGTGATAAACCCTTTTTTGTAGCTTTTAACACGCGCTATCATCGCCGCCTCTGCCTCTATGGACTGAGAGCCGTATACAAACGACACGCCGCCCTCCTTGGCAAGAGCAATAGCCATTGTATCGTTTGATACGGACTGCATTATTGCGGAAACCATAGGAATATTTAATGTAATCGGACATTCTTCCTTGCCTTTTTTATACTTAACAAGCGATGTTTGCAAGCTTACCGAAGACGGTACGCAATCTGCCGAGGAATAACCCGGAACTAAAAGATATTCGCCAAAGGTTCTCGACGGCTCGCCAAAATAATATGCCATAAATACTCCCCTATTACTGCGTATATACGCTGAATGTATATTCACAGCTGCCGCTTTTATGGCAAGCGACACGCCATATTTAAAACCCGAAAAATCACTTTATGCGCTGTAAGCGCACATATGTTTAAACCGCCAATATATTTGCAGCTTAACATGATATATAATTATTCTATCACATTACCACATCAAGTGCAATTGCATTTAATGTGTAATATTACAAAATATACGTGTTTATTACATTCTGCTATTCTAATGTAATATCTGCATTTTCGCTATTTAATTCGTGCATGGGTAACGCGGTTACGCTATGCAAACGGCGCTGAATTTGCCTTGTGCGCACACCTATAAGATTTTCAAGCTCGCTGCCAGCCTGATTAATGCGAGCCTGAGTTTGCTCAAGTGCCTTTGCAAAGGTTTCAAACTCCGATTTTACGCTGCCAAGCACGCTCCACACCTCGCTTGTGCGCTCCTGAATGGCAAGCGTGCGAAAGCCCATTTGCAAGCTGCTAAGTAGAGCCGCCATTGTGGTGGGGCCTGCTATCACCACATGATAATCGCTTTGCAGCTTTTCAATAAGCCCGTGGCGCACCACCTCGGCATAAAGCCCCTCTACAGGCAAAAACATAATGCCGAAATCTGTGGTATCAGGCACACGTATGTATTTGTCGTGAATGTCTTTAGCAAAGCCTTTTATTCGGTTATCTAAGGCTTTTGCAGCTGTTTCCACTGCCCCTGCGTCGCCTAAATCGTAGGCGTCCAAAAGCGCAGTATATGCATCAGACGGAAACTTTGCGTCTATGGGCAAGTACACTGTGCCGCTGCCGTCACCGGGCAGCTTCACGGCAAATTCCACGCGCTCTGAGCTGCCGCGAACAGTGGCAATATTTTCCTCGTACTGCTCGCGTGAAAGTATCTCCTCTAAAATTGCGCCAAGCTGTATTTCGCCTAAAATGCCGCGAGTTTTTACGTTGCTCAGCACCTTTTTAAGGTCGCCCACGCCAATGGCAAGTGTTTGCATTTCGCCAAGGCCTTTATACACCTGCTCCAGACGCTCGCTTACCATACTAAAGGACTGTTTCAGCTTTTCGTCCAAGGTTTTTTGCAGCTTTTCATCAACGGTGTTGCGCATTTCATCTAGCTTTTTAGTGTTTTCGGTTTGCAGTGAGGATATCCGCTGCTCCATTGTGGCACGTATATTTTCAAGGCCTACCATGGTTTGCGCTGTGTTGTTTTTCATGCGCTGTTCAACCACCGTTAATTGGTCGCTTACTGTGTTTTGCAGTGCGCCAAAGCGCGCGCCAAGCTGCTCGCTTATTTGAGCAAGGCGCGTATCTTGGATAGATGCAATCTGCTTTTGGGTGTTTGTTTGCATCTCTGCCATATTTCCGATAGTGGCAGAAAGGGCTGTTGATATTTCTGTGCGCAATATGCTTAACGCCTGTTCGTTATTGCGGCTTATCGCCTCGATATCTTGGCGCGATGGCACAGAATTTAAGCGTATCAACATCACTATTAGCAATATTACTGCAATTGCAGATACGGAAAGCGTGATAATTTCGAGCATGTTTTCTCCTTTGAAAAGCTTATTTTTTATTACTATATTATGTTTGAGCCTACCATTTTTTAACAAACGCCTTGTTTTGTGATAATGGTATTTACATATTCATAGATATATTATATATACAAAAAATACGTAAAGCAATACTACAGCAATTTTACTTTTAATTGCTCTATTTAACTCTCGTCTTTGCTGTATGCAACTTGACAAAAGGTTGTTTACAAAGACAATAATAAGTCAAGTTGCAATACAGCAATTTTACTTTTAATTGTCCTATTTAACTCTCGTCTTTGCTGTATGCAACTTGAC
>JAVWZM010000044.1:0-18024 GCA_036661035.1 Oscillospiraceae bacterium | reverse complement strand
ACGTATAAAACAGTAGCGGCACAAGGCGCAAATGTAGGTAAGGCAATATTTAGCTTTTGCATCAGCTTTGCATTGCCGGCAGCATAGGTAGCATCTGTGGTTTTAGCCGTAACGCCAAAGCCTGAAACCTCGTTGTACTGCAATATTTCTTCGCCGCTGTCCTTACCGTGGCACGCTTTGCGCACGGAAACGGCGATAGGGTGGTTAGAGCTGCGCTCGCAAAGCATGGCGGCGCGAAATAGCTCATCTCGGGTAACCTCGCTTGCTGTTTGCACCTCGGTAAGTTCAAAGCTGCCTTTTGTAAGGGTGCCTGTTTTATCCAAAATAACGGTTTTGGGGGCATATAATAAATCTATCACATTGCCGCCCTTAATTAAAATGCCGTTTTTTGCACCGCCGCCAATGCCACCGAAAAAGCCCACAGGTATGCTGATAACAAGGGCGCAGGGACAGCTTATCACCAAAAATATAAGCCCACGGTAAAACCATTCGCTAAATACACCGCCAAAGAATATGGGAGGTATAGCTGCAATAAGCACCGCCGCCCCAATAACGCATGGCGTGTAAATGCGCGAAAAACGAGTAATCAATTTTTCAGCGTTTGCCTTTTTGTCGCCTGCATCACTTACGAGGGATAATATTTTCTGCACGGTAGAGTCGCTGTAAACGCCTGTTACTTGGCAGGTTAAAACGCCTGTTAGGTTTACACTGCCGTTTAGCAGCGCATTATCTAAAGCCACATCTTGCGGCACGCTTTCCCCCGTAAGGGCACTTGCGTCCACGGTGCTTTTGCCGGATAAAACAGTGCAGTCCAGCGGCACGCGCTCGCCTGGCTTTATTATGATGATATCGCCCACCTTAGCGTCCTCGGGCGCAATGCGCGTTTCGGTAGTGCCATTTAGCAACACGGCATAATCGGGGCGAATATTCATAAGCCCCTCAATGTTTTTGCGAGAGCGCGCCACTGCCATGTCTTGAAACAATTCGCCTATCTCGTAAAATATCATTACCGCTACAGCCTCGGTAAATTCGCCTATGGCAAATGCGCCTACAGTGGCAATTGCCATTAAAAAGTTTTCGTCAAATAGCTCCCCATGCAAGGTGTTTTTAACAGCATTGGTAAGCACCGCGCCACCTGCCGTAAGGTATGCCGCCATATATAAAAACAGGCTAAACGGCTGTGGCACAAACATGGCTGTTACAACAAGTGCCGCCGAAAGCCCTATGCGGATAATATTGCCGCGCAGGCTGCCCTCGCTCTCGTGCCCATGCTCGTGGCCGCAGCTACAGCCGTGATGCTCGTGGTTTTCGTCTATAGCGCAGGCACATTCCGCCTCGCTTATTTGTTCGCTTTTTTTAATGCCCATGTTAATCGCCCCTTTATTTCATTTTGGCAAATTGCTCCACTACCTTTTTAAGGTTAGCCACGGTGGCGGCCTCGTCGCCGCTTTTAATGCCGTCTACAACGCAATGCTCTAAATGCTGTGTTAGCACCACACGTGCTGTTTGCGTAACGGCACTTGAAATACTGGAAAGCTGCACCATAATATCTTCACATTCGCGCCCTGCACGTACCATTTCGTTTACTCCGCGCACTTGCCCCTCTATGCGTGCAAGGCGGCGAGAAACTTCGCCGTAATCTATATGCTCCATAATTAAAATCCTCCTATACGGTATACCCCCATGGGGTATATTTAAAATATATCACAGTGCTTGCTTTTTTGCAATAGCTTTTATAAAAATAATTCCAGCATCTTGCAGAATTTGTTATTTGTGTAAATTATAGCAACTTAACTTATTATTGTCTTTGCAAACAATATTTTGCCAAGTTGCATACAGCAAAGACGGGGCTTTGAGTAGGGCAATCGAAAGTAAAATTGCTGCATAATGGCGAAAATAAGAGAAAAAAAGAAAAGATAAAATCAAAATAAATTTGGCATTTATCGTTATAATATGCTAAAATATAATTCCGCGAAACAATTTGCACAAGGAGTGTTATTGATGAATACAAATTTTAAAAAGCTAAAGGCGGCTTGCTACACTACCAATATGTCCATGTCGGTGGTGGGCAATTTGTCGCCGCTTTTGTTTATAACCTTTCGCTCGCTTTATGGCATATCATATTCTCTTTTGGGGCTTTTAGTGTTGATAAATTTTTGCACTCAGCTTATTATCGACCTTGTATTTTCGTTTTATTCTTATAAATTCAACATTGCCAAAACGGTAAAATTAACGCCTGTTTTCACGGCTGTGGGCCTATTTATTTATGCGGTATATCCGTTTTTGTTTTCAAACAGCGTGTACATAGGCCTTGTGATAGGCACGGTAATTTTTGCGGTGTCGGGCGGCCTTGCCGAGGTGCTGATAAGCCCAGTTATTGCCGCTATTCCGTCGGAAAATCCGGATAGAGAGATGAGCCGTCTGCACTCGGTATACGCTTGGGGCGTGGTGCTTGTAGTGATAGTAAGCACGTTGTTTTTGTTTATTTGCGGCAAAGAAAATTGGCAGTGGCTTGCCATGTTCTGGCTTATTATACCCGTGTCGTCCTCTGTGCTTTTTGCAAAATCGGATATACCGCCAATGCCGACTGCGCACAAGGCATCAGGCACTTTAAAGCTGCTGTGCAACAAGGGCTTTCTGCTTTGCTTTTTCTGTATATTTTTCGGCGGCGCAAGCGAATGTATTATGGCGCAGTGGAGCTCGGGATATTTAGAACAGGCATTTGCGATACCAAAGGTACTGGGCGATGTGATGGGGGTTGCCTTGTTTGCAGTGATGCTTGGCATAGGACGCACCCTATATGCGCGTCGCGGTAAAAACATAAATGCTGTGCTGCTTATAGGCGCAAGTTGTGCCGTGGTGTGCTATCTTACGGCGGCGCTTTCTAACATGGCGGTGATAGGCCTTGCGGCGTGTGCCCTTACAGGCCTATGCACGGGCTATGCTTTGGCCTGGCAGCTTAATAGTGGCGTCGGATAAATTTGCACATTGCGGCCTTAGCGTGTTTGCGCTTATGGCGGCAGGTGGGGATTTGGGCGGCTCGGTAGGGCCACAGCTTGTGGGCGTAATTACCGATACCGTGATAAATAGCGAAAAAATGTCGGCTTTAGCATTGACATATGGGCTTTCGGCAGAGCAATTGGGTATGAAGATAGGTGTTTTATCGGCGACGATTTTCCCACTGTCTGCGGCGATACTGTATGCAATTGCACTTAAAAGCAAAAATAAATCGCAGCAAGCCGATAATTAGAATTGCAATTATATAAAGCGTATGTTATAATTTGGACAAAAGAATATGCAAGCAATTTTTGTTTTGAGAATAGAGAGTAAAACAAATGCACCCAAGGTGTGTTTGCGTTACTCTTTTTGCTTTTTAAAGCAAAATAAATTATCGGAGGAAAAAATAATGTTAGATGCAATAGTAATCGGCTGTGGCATTATCGGCGCAGCAACAGCGTATGAGCTAAGCCAATATCGCCTGTCTGTGGCGGTATTAGAGGCGGAAAACGACGTTTCCACAGGCACTACCAAGGCGAACAGTGCCATTTTGCACGCAGGGTACGACCCGAAGCCCGGCAGCATGATGGCAAAATTAAACGTGAATGGCTCGCGCATGGCAAAGGAGCTTTGCCGCGCACTGGACGTGCCATATAAGCAGGTTGGCTCGTATGTGGTGGCTTTTAGCGAGGGAGAGCTTGCAAAGCTGCAAGAGCTGTACGATAACGGCGTGCAAAACGGCGTGGAGGGCGTGGCGCTGATAGACGGCGACGAGCTGCGCCTACGGGAACCAAACATAGGCAAGGACGCGATAAAAGCATTGTACGCGCCAAGCGCGGCGATAGTAAGCCCATGGGAATATGCGCTGGCTCTTGCCGAAACAGCGGTTAAAAACGGCGTACAGCTAAAGCTATCTCATAAGGTACTAAACATTGATAAAATAGACGGCGGCTGGCGCGTAAACACCGACAAGGGCGCTTTTGAAGCGAGAGTGGTGCTTAATGCGGCAGGTATACATGCGGATATTATCCACAATATGGTAGCCGAGCCAAGCTTTAGCATCAGCCCGTCTAAGGGCGAATATTACTTGCTTGATACAAGCGAGGGCAAAACCGTGAATAGCGTTATCTTCCAAGCACCAAGTAAAGACGGCAAGGGCGTGTTGGTAGCGCCCACAGTGCATGGCAACTTAATAGTAGGGCCAAACGCTAAGGCAAGCGGCGAAGATTTATCCACGACTGCCGAGGGCATGGAGTTTGTGGGGAAAATGGCGAAAAAATCTGTGCCGAGTTTAAATTTGCGCAGCTCTATACGCAACTTTGCAGGCCTTCGCGCAAACACAGAGCATGAAGATTTTATTATAGAAAAAGCCGCGGACGGCTTTATAGATATAGCCGGCATAAAATCCCCTGGGCTTTCCGCAGCACCTGCAATAGCTAAATATGCGGTGTCGCTTATGGAAAACGAGGGCGTGGCACTGCGCTGTAAGGACGATTTTGTAAATACTCGCCGCCATATATGCTTTAAGGAGCTACCCTTGGAAGAAAAAGAGAGGCTTGTGGCAGAAAACCCAGCCTATGGGCGAGTAATCTGCCGCTGCGAAACAGTGACTGAGGGGGAAATATTGGCGTGCCTTAATACGCCTATACCGCCCGTTTCGGTAGACGGTGTAAAACGCAGAGTGCGTGCAGGCATGGGACGATGCCAAGGCGGATTTTGCGGGCCGCGAGTGCTTGAAATATTGGCGCGAGAACAAAAAATACCCGATGTAGACGTGGTGCAAGACAAAAGCGGAACATATATTCTTACAGGCAAAACAAAGGGGGAAAAACGCGATGTATGAGCTGATTGTAATTGGCGCAGGCCCTGCGGGATTAGCGGCGGCACTTGAGGCAAAGGCAAATGGGCTTACCAAAATATTGCTGATAGAGCGCGATAAAGAGGCGGGCGGCATATTAAACCAATGTATTCATAACGGTTTTGGTTTGCATTATTTTAAAGAGGAATTAACAGGCCCCGAATACGCAGGGCGGTTTATAAAAAGCCTTGAAAACAGCGGCATAGAGCTGTGCTTAGATACCATGGTGCTTGAAGTAACCCACAATAAAGAGGTGCATACCGTCAGCGCAAATGGCGGATATCGCGTGCTTACCGCCAAAGCGATAGTGCTTGCCATGGGCTGCCGAGAGCGCACTCGCGGCGCAATAGGCATACCGGGCACTCGCCCGTCGGGCATATTCACGGCAGGCGCAGCCCAAAGATATATCAACATAGAAGGGCGCATGGTTGGCAAGCGAGTGATTATATTAGGCTCGGGCGACATTGGCCTTATTATGGCGCGTCGCCTTACACTTGAGGGCGCAAAGGTGCTTGCATGCGTAGAGGTAATGCCGTATTCCGGCGGCTTAACGCGCAATATTGTACAGTGCTTGCAGGACTATGACATACCGCTGTATTTGTCGCACACTATCACGGATATTAAGGGCGATAAGCGCGTGGAAAAAGTAACAGTGGCAAAGGTAGACGAAAACCGCCGCCCCATAAGCGGCACGGAAATGGAGTTTGACTGCGACACTATTTTGCTTTCGGTAGGCTTAATCCCAGAAAACGAGCTTACTAAAGGCGCGGATATCACAATAGATAAGCGCACAAACGGGGCTGTGGTATGCGAAAATATGGAAACCTCGGTTGATGGCATTTTTGCCTGCGGCAATGTGGTGCATGTACATGACCTTGTGGATTTTGTAACGGCGGAAAGCAAGCGTGCAGGCGCGGCGGCGGCAAAATATGTGCTTTCGGGCGATGCAAAAAGCGATGTGCTGCGCATGGTAAACGGCAATGGTGTAACGTACACAGTGCCACAGCTTTTGCGCAGGGACAATATCGACAAAGCGGCGGATTTGTTTTTTCGTGTAAATCATATCTGCAAGGAAAGCGTAATAAAGGTAATGGACGGCGATGTGCAGCTATGCGCATTTAAACGCGAGCATTTAGCACCGGGCGAAATGGAGCATATTATGCTGCCGAAAGTAATTTTGCAAAAAGCAAAGGGAGATACCCTTACAATTTTAGTGGAAGAAAACGCAGTGGAGGTGCAGCATGGCTGATTTAATTTGTATCGTTTGCCCCAAAGGCTGCCGCCTTACAGTGGACGAAAAAACCCTTGCCGTAAAGGGCAACGGCTGCGAGCGCGGAGAGGAATATGGCAAGGCAGAGCTTACACACCCTGTGCGCGTAGTAACAAGCACTGTGTGCATAAACAGCGACAAAATACGCCGCTGCCCCGTGAAAACAAACGGCTCTGTGCCAAAAAAAGAAGTGTTTAATATCATGCACAGGCTAGATGATATCATGCTTGAATTGCCAATAAAAACAGGACAAGTGATAATATCAAATGTGTGCGGCACAGGCATAGATGTGGTGGCGACAAAGGATTGCTAAAGGGGCAATTCTGCGCAAAGCCGCTGAGCCTACCACATCTGATGGCCAACAATTTTATTTAACACAATATATTGTAGGAAACGGTCTTGACCGTTCCGCTTTCATGTGTTTTGCACGTGGTTACAATGTAATATTTAGCTAATTTGAGTATAAAGCTTTTACCCTTTGCACATAATAGTGCATATAGCAAACCCACAGTTTGCTACAGTAAGGAGCGGTGAAATGAATATATTCTACAAATGTTGCATTGTTTTGTTAATCGTGGGCGGAGTAAACTGGGGTTTAATCGGCATTTTCGGGTTTGACGCAGTTGCATGGCTTTTTGGCGGCGCGGCAACGTTTTTGTCACGCGCGGTATATACCCTAGTGGGCGTATCGGCACTTTGTGCAGTTCCAAGCCTTTTTATGGGAACGAGCGGTGAAGAAACAGACGAAATAACATAGCAAGTACAAGTAGCATTTAGGGCAGCCGAAGGGCTGCCCTTATTCGTGCTTATTTTGGAGTGCGGTTTTTGCATATGCCCCGATAAATTCGTGCATTTTGTCTTGTGTTATGGTATAATAACAACCGCAAGCGGTTATTATCATACGGCTCGCGGCGCGATTACGTATGCCGTTTTCTCGCCGCTAAAGCGGCAACCGAAAACATGGCGAATTGTACCATAAAAACAAGATTTTTATGGTACAATAACAACAACCGCAAGCGGTTATTATCATACGGCTCGCGGCGCGATTACGTATGCTGTTTTCTCGCCGCTAAAGCGGCAACCGAAAACATGGCAAATTGTACCATAAAAACAAGATTTTTATGGTACAATAATTCATAACATATTCAAATCATGAGGTGTACACAAGGTATGAAGGCAATAAAACGCTATTTGCGCTCTACAGATATATGGTATCTTTTATTATGCATGATATGCTCAGGGCTGTCGGTGCTTGTTTTGGTTTCCATCTGCCAAAATGTGCTTGGCGGCGTTGTTGTAGGCGAAAGCGGTTTTTCAGCGATTTTTAAGGGCTTTCGCGAGGCGTTTGTTCAGCTTGGGGCGTCTTGCCTTGGTATTGTCTGCGCTATTTTGCTGTCGCTTGTAGATTATCGCTCCCTTGTAAACTTTTGGCCTGTGCATATGGCGCTTACGTGGGGGCTTGTACTCCTTACTTTTTTGCGCACAGGGCCTTTCGGAAAGCCACCACTTGGCACAGATAACTATGCGTGGATTGTGCTGCCCGGCGGCTTATCGCTACAGCCTACAGAGCTTGCCAAAATAAGCTTTATCATGACCTTTGCCATGCATCTAGACAATGTACATGCCCATATAAACGAGCCTAAAACCTTGTTAAAACTTTTTTTGCATATCGGTGTGCCTGTTTTGGTGGTGCATTTTCAAGGGGACGACGGCACGGCACTGGTGTTTTTGGCGATAGGCTGTATGATGCTTTTTGCGGGTGGGCTTAGCATTAAATACATTTTAAGTGCAGTTGCCGCAGGTGCTGTAGCAGTGCCTGTATTAATGTTGACAGGCCGCTTTAAGGGATATCAGCTAGACAGGATTTTAGCCCTGTTTAACCCAGACGAGTACGAAAAAATAATGTATCAGCAAAACATGGCGCGTGTAGCCATTGGTGCAGGGCGCATAAACGGGCGAGGGCTTTTTTCAAACGACCATTTCTATGTGCCTTTAGCCCAGAACGATTTTATTTTTAGCTACATGGCAGAGGCGTTCGGATTTTTAGGCAGCATGGCAGTGATAGGCTTGCTTTTTGCCATAGCAATTAAAACCCTAACCACAGGCTTGCGTGCCCAGGATCGTGTGGGCAGCTATATCTGCGTAGGTGTGTTTGCAACCCTTGCATGGCAAATAATAATAAACCTTGGCATGAACCTTACTTTATTGCCTGTAATAGGCGTAACCTTGCCGTTTTTTTCGGCAGGAGGCACCTCGGTGCTGATGCTGTATCTATGTGTTGGGCTTGTGCTAAGCGTGTATATTCACAATAAAAAAACCTTGTTTGACAGGTAGAAAAAGAGGGGGCTTTGCAATGCATGGTAAAAAAGGGTTTACGGTAGTGGAAATATTACTGGTTTTGGCAATTTTATTACTTATTGCCACCTTTACAACACCTCTTGCGTTTAAGAAAATCAACGACGCTAAAGATGCGGCGGCGGCAGCCACCCTTAGCAATATTGTGTCTATTTACAATATGGCAAACGAATTTGCCGCGCTGAAAGGCATTACACCCAGCGACAACCACGTATATTTAATAAAAATACCTGCCGACGATAAAGTAATGGAAACCGAATACAGCCAATTTATCTACGAGCAGATAAACCTAAGCTTTGAAAACAAAATAAAAGGTCAATATAAAATAGTGGTGTTTAAAACTGAATTTGCAAATGGAATAAGGGCATATTACACACCGCCCGATGCAAAAAACAAGCATTATAAATGGGAAAACGGCAAAATTACCAAAATAAAAGGGAAGCTTACCGAGTAAACCGCAAAGCAAATTAACGTAAAAAGCCGCAAGGCAAAGGCGCGGCAAAGCCTGCCGATAAAGTATTGACTATATCATTTTTGCGCATATAATTAAATAGTATGTGTAAGCATATACTATATTTGTATAATATATAATAACAGGAGAGCTAAAATGCCTTTAACTAAAACGATAACACCTGTGCTGATAGGCGCGGATATGAACTGCTATACTCTTGCGCGTGCGTTTCACGAAAAATACGGCGTTGTTTCGCATGCGTTTGGCAGGTGGGCAATGGGCGATACCATGTACTCGCGCATTGTGCGCTTTACGGCTGTGGCAGATATAGATAAAAGCGAAGTGCTTGTGAAAACTTTGCTTGATTTTGCGGCTTTGCACGAGGGCGAGGCGCTGATAGTGCTTGGCTGTACAGACGATTACGCAAGCCTGTTGATGGACTGCAAGGCGCAGCTTGAGGATAAATACATTGTGCCGTACATATCACCGATATTGCGCGATAAGCTTGTGGCAAAAGAGGCGTTTTATCATCTTTGCAACGAGCATAATATTTTATATCCCAAAACCTTTATTGCAAAAGAGCCATTGCCGCCCGAAAGCCTCAGCGAAAGCAAGCTTGGCTTTAAATATCCCATAATAGTAAAGCCGTCAAGCAGCATTTTATATTGGAAGCACCCTTTTGACGGCATGAAAAAGGTGTACACTGCCCATACTGCACAAGAGGCTGCCGAAATATTAAAGGCTGTTTATGCAAGCGGATATCCCGACAGCATGATATTACAGGACATGATACCCGGTGACGATAGCTTTATGCATGTGCTTACAGCCTATTGCGACAAAAACGCCAAGGTGAAGATGATGTGCTTAGGGCATGTGGGCCTTGAGGAGCATACGCCAAAGGCACTTGGCAACCACGCCGCCATTATCACCGAATACAACGAGCCGCTGATGCACTGTATGCAAAGCTTTTTGGAGAGCATCGGCTACGTGGGCTTTGCAAATTTTGACATTAAATACGATACTCGCGACGAAAGCTATCGCTGCTTTGAAATAAATTTGCGCCAAGGCCGCAGCAATTATTACGTTACCGGTGCAGGGCTTAACCTTGCCGAATATTTGGTGCGCGATTATGTGCTTTGCGAGGATTTAGGCGAATGTTATATGCACCGCGGCGAAAGCTATTGGCATAGCGTGCCAAATGGCGTGGTGTACAAATATGTGCAGGATTCCGCCTTTGTGGAAAAAGCAAAGGCTCTTGCCGCAAGTGGGCGCGAAACCACAAGCTTTGGATATAAATACGACCTTTTAAACCCACTTCGCCGCGCATATACCTTGGTGCATGCGCAAAGATATTATAAAAAGTTTAAAACCTATTGTAAATAAAATAACAAATGCCGCAATTTATTTTTAATAAACTGCGCGCAGTTGGAGGCAGACCTTATGACAGATAAAACTCCAAAGGTGCTTGGTATACTTGGCGGCCTTGGGCCTATGGCAACGGTGTATTTTTACGAAATGCTCACAAGGCATACAAAGGTAAGCTGCGACCAAGAGCATATTGACGTAATAATAAATTCCCGTGCCACAACCCCGGACAGAACAAGCTTTATTTTAGGCAAATCCACCGAAAACCCTTTCGACATTATGGCAAAGGACGCCGAGCGTCTTGTAACCTTTGGCGCAGATATTTTAGCGATACCTTGCAACACAGCGCACTATTTTTATAAAAGGCTAGACGAATGTGTAAGCGTGCCTATTTTAAACATGCTGCGCGAAACGGTGCTTGCGGCAAAGGAAAGCGGTGCCAAAAAGGTGGGCATTTTAGCCACAAGCGGCACGATATTAACCGAAACATATCAGCGCGAATGTGCGCAGCAGGGCATAGCCTTTGCCGTGCCAAGCAGCGATATGCAGGAAGATATTATGAATATCATATATAATCAAATAAAAAAAGGCGAGCGCGCAGATATGCAAAGCTTTAATCGCGTGGCAGATGCCCTTAAAAAAGAGGGCTGCGACAAAATAATCTTGGGCTGTACCGAGCTGTCGCTTATTAAAAAGGACGAACATTTAGACAGCCTTTATCTTGACTCCCTAGAGGTACTGGCAAAAACGGCAATACTTGCCTTTGGCAAAACACCCACAGGCTTTAGTATCTAAATTGCAAAACGGAAAGCTTTAAATTAACGAATGTTCACGGCGAAGTGCGCCACTTGGGAATACGTTAATTTTTAGTTTTCATTTTATATATTAGGAGGACATTTATTATATGTGCGGATTTATAGGCTTTTCGGGAAAACTTGCACAAAAAGAACAGGTGCTTACGCGCATGATGAACCGCATTGCGCATCGCGGCCCTGATATGGGCGGCATGTATGCAGACGAGGATATGGCGCTTGGCTTTAGACGTTTATCTATACTGGATTTATCAGATGCAGGCGCACAGCCCATGTACAACGAAGACAAAACCTTGGTGTGCGTGTTCAACGGCGAAATATATAATTTTAAAGACCTTAAAACAGAGCTTGTTGCAAATGGACATACCTTTCATTGCGGTGCTGACACAGAGGTACTGCTGCATGGCTACGAGGAATGGGGCGACAAGCTTGTGGAGCGTCTGCGCGGCATGTATTCCTTTGTAATATGGGACACCAAGGCAAAACGTCTTTTCGGTGCAAGGGATATTTTTGGCATTAAGCCCTTTTATTATTGCCCGTTAGATGGCGGCGAGGGCATGCTGTTTGGCAGCGAAATAAAAAGCTTTTTGGAGCACCCCAAGTTTAAAAAGGCTGTAAACGAAAACGCTTTGCGCCCATATCTCACCTTGCAATATTCCGCCACCGAGGAAACCTTTTTTAAGGGCGTGTATAAACTGCCCCCTGCACACGCGTTTTCTTTGGAAAATGGCGAATTAAAAAAATGGCAATACTGGGCTGTGGAGTTTAAACCCGAAAATATTTCCATGAGCGAATGTGCTGACAAGCTAGATAATATCATACACGAATCTGTAAATGCACACCGCATTTCAGATGTAAAGGTAGGCGCGTTTTTATCAGGCGGTGTAGACTCAAGCTACATCACCGCCTGCATGATGCCAAACGATACCTTTTCGGTAGGGTTTGATTATAATAAATTTAACGAAACAGATTATGCGAAAGAGCTTTCCGACCGTTTGGGTGTAGACAATTATCGCAAGCTTATCACGGCAGACGAGTGCTTTGACGCACTGCCCGACATACAATATCATATGGACGAGCCGCAATCGAACCCTTCCAGTGTGCCGTTATGGTTTTTGGCAAAGCTTGCGCGAGAGCATGTAACGGTAGTGCTTTCGGGCGAGGGGGCAGACGAAATATTTGCAGGCTACGAGTGGTATGCAGACAACGAGCCTATGAAAAAATATAAAAAGCTGCCGCATTTTATGCGTAACATTGCGGCAGATGCCGCAAAAGCAATGCCACAGTTTAAAGGCAAAAACTTTTTGATTAAATGCGCCGAGCGTCCGGAAGATTATTTTGTAGGGCAAGCGCTTGTGTTTGGCGAAAGCGAAGCAAAGGATATTCTAAAGCCCGAATTTAAAAACGGCCCGTCTGCCAAAGAGCTTACAGCACCCATATATAAACGTGCCGCCGGCATGGACGAGGTAACTAAAAAGCAGTATCTCGACATGCATATGTGGCTGCCTGGGGATATTTTATTAAAAGCCGATAAAATGTGCATGGCACATTCGCTGGAATTGCGAGTGCCGTTCCTTGATAAAAAGGTAATGGAATACGCCGAAACAATTCCACTGGAAAATAGAATTGACGGCGATATTACAAAGGCGGTTTTGCGCCGCGCCGCAAACAAAAGCTTGCCTGACGAATGGGCTATGCGCCCTAAAAAAGGCTTTCCTGTGCCAATAAGATATTGGCTGAGGGAAGAAAAATACTATAATATAGTAAAAGAATATTTTAACGCGGAATACGCCGCAGTGTTTTTTGACACCGATAAGCTTATTGCGCTTTTGGATAATCATTTTGCAGGCAAGGCAAACAACGGCCGCAAAATATGGACGGCGTTCACATTTTTAGTTTGGTATAAGCGGTTTTTCGTGGACGAAAAATAATCAAAAGTATTAAATAAAATGCGCGGCGGCTCATTCGCCACCGCGCGAAAGGATTATATAAAATGGAAAAGAAAAAATACTACATCTCTACGCCTATTTATTATCCGTCAGGCAAGCTGCATATTGGGCATAGCTACACCACCGTTGCATGCGATGCCTTGGCAAGATACAAGCGCATGCAGGGCTACGACGTAATGTTTTTAACAGGCAGCGACGAGCATGGGCAAAAAATAGAGGATCGCGCGGCAGAAAAAGGCGTTACGCCAAAACAATTTGTAGACGAAATAGTGGCAAGCATTAAGGATTTGTGGAAGCTACTTGACATCAGCTATGACAGATATGTGCGTACTACCGACGATTATCATGTGGAAACAGTGCAAAAGGTATTTAAGACCTTGTATGACAAGGGCGATATTTACAAAAGCGTATACAAGGGGCATTATTGCAAGCCTTGCGAAAGCTTTTGGACAGACAGCCAGCTTGTAGACGGCAAATGCCCCGACTGTGGGCGAGAAGTATACGACGCAGAGGAGGAAGCATATTTCTTCCGCATTTCCAAGTATGCAGACCGCCTATTAAAGCTATACGAGGAAAACCCTAAGTTTATTCAGCCCGAAACACGCAAAAACGAAATGATTGCCTTTATAGAGCAGGGCTTGCAAGATACCTGTGTTTCGCGCACCAGTGTAAAATGGGGTATTCCTGTAGATTTTGATCCGTCGCATACCGTATATGTATGGGTGGACGCTTTGTCGAACTACATATCTGCGCTTGGCTTTATGAACGAAACTTATAACGATTACGACCGCTATTGGCCATGCGATGTGCATATGGTGGGCAAAGAAATTTTGCGTTTCCATACCATTATTTGGCCTGCAATGCTTATGGCGTTAGACCAGCCAATGCCACACCGCGTATTTGGCCATGGCTGGGTACTGCTTGAGGGCGGCAAAATGAGCAAGAGCGTGGGCAATGTTGTGGATCCTGTGGTGCTTTGCAAGCGTTACGGTGTAGACGCAATACGTTATTTCCTATTGCGCGAAATACCCTTTGGCAACGACGGCGTGTTTACAAACGAGGCATTAATTACGCGTACAAACGCAGATTTGGCAAACGACCTTGGTAATCTTTTGTCCCGTACTGTAAGCATGACGGAAAAATATTTTGGCGGCAAGCTGCCCATACAGCGCGTAAAGGGCGAATTTGACGACGAATTAAAGTCGCTTGCTTTGGCCATGCCTTCAAAGGTAGATGCCGCAATGGACGATTTGCAATTGCCCACCGCCCTTACGGAAATATTCCGCTGTGTACAGCGTGCCAATAAATATATCGACGAAACCGCACCGTGGGTTCTTGCAAAGGACGAAGATAATTTGCCGCGGCTTGCCGAGGTGCTTTATAATTTATGCGAGGCTTTGCGCTTTGTTACAGTGCTGATAGCATCGTTTTTACCGAATACCGCGCCTAAAATGGCGGCACAGCTTGGGCTTTGCGATGATATGCTAACATATGAAAGCTTAAATACATTCGGCTTACCCAAAACCTACGAAACACATAAGGGCGACGCGCTTTTCCCACGTATTGATGTAGAAAAAGAATTGGCAGAGCTTGCCGCCGAGGACGCTGCTAAAAAAGCCGCCGCCGAAGCCGCCGCGCCTAAAAAGCCGAGCATAGAGCATTTGCCGGAAATAAATATAGACAATTTCATGGCGTGCGAGCTGCGTGTCGCAAAAGTGGTGGCTGCCGAAAAGGTGGAAAAAGCAGACAAGCTTTTAAAGCTAACGTTGTTTGACGGCGAGCGTGAGCGCACGGTGGCATCGGGCATTGCAAAGTGGTACACACCCGAAAGCCTCGTTGGAAAGCATGTTGGCCTTGTGGCAAACCTTGCCCCTGCAAAGCTGCGCGGCATTATCAGCGAGGGCATGATTTTGGCGGCAGACGCAGAAGACGGTGCGGCAAGCGTGATATTTTTCCCCGAAAGCATTGCCCCCGGCAGCAGAATAAGGTAACGCTATGATATTTGATACACATGCGCATTATACAAGCGAGCAATTTGCCGAGGATTTGGATATAGTGCTTGCGGATTTGCCAAATAGCGGCGTAGCGGGCGTGGTGGATTGCGGCACGGATTATATCAGCTCACTTAAATCCTTACGCCTTGCGGCGAAATATCCGTATATATATTCAGCGGCAGGGATACACCCCGAATGTTTAACAGACGAAGCGGCATCTACCATTGCTGTATATAAGGGCGATTGGCAAAGAGAGCTGCGCGATATTGAGCCGCTTTTGGACAATCCACGCTGCGTTGCGGTGGGCGAATGTGGGCTTGACTACCACTGGCCTATTCCAAAGGACGAGCAAATTGCAATGTTTAAGGCGCATTTACAGCTTGCACAAAAGCACGATATGCCTGTGCTGATACACGACCGCGAGGCACATGGCGATATGTATGAAATATTGTCGGAATATCGCCCTAAAGGGATAGTACACTGCTTTTCGGGCAGCGCAGATGATGCATTGCGCCTTGTAAAGCAGGGCTTGCACATTGGCTTTGGCGGGGCGGTTACGTTTAAAAACGCGCGCCGTGCCATAGAGGCGGTACAGGAACTACCCATGGAAAGCATAGTCCTTGAAACGGATTGCCCGTATATGGCACCTGTGCCTTATCGTGGCAAACGCTGCACCTCTGCCATGATAAGCCTTACCGCGGATAAAATAGCCGAGATAAAAGGCATAGCGCAGGACGAGGTTTTGCGCATTACCGAAGAAAATGCAAGGCGGCTTTTTGCCTTGCAATAAACCCAAAGCATTTATGCAGAGCGCCCCTATAGGATTTGAGTATCCTATAAGGGCGCTCTGATATTTCGCCTTAAATGAGTTTAATCTTTGCCTTTTAGCAGCAAGAATGTTCCGATGCAAGCTCCAGCTTCGCTTCAAGCACTATTTCAAGCCTTGTAATGGCGTTAATCATGGACTGTGCGGATTTATTTACGGCGAGCATCTCGCAGCTTGTGTTTGCCTGAGCGATTATTTTTTGTATTTTTTCGCCTTCTGCGTTAAGAATGTGGGAAAGGGCAGTTTGCTCAAGGGCTATGGATTCTATAATATCTGTGATTGCCTGTGGACGGGTACCTGCACCGGGAGTAATAACGGGCATAGACATAAATAATACCTCCAAAATTTATTTTAGTGCTGCATCTTGCCGCGACACAGCCTATAATGCTATTATATAGGTTTAATACGTATTTTGTTACCGCAATAAATTGTCGAAAACACAAGATAATGCAAAAAAGATAAGAATGTAAATGACACGCTTTGAAAAGCAAGTATATTCATCACTCATATTTCGACAGCATAAACTAGGCAATATGACTTCGTTTGGCGTTCAGCAGACAAATTGTGCCAAAATTTGCAAAGTATATTTATTTTAATTTTATAGGCAAAATTTTATACTGATAAGATGCACTATGTGTGATAAGTTGACTTGAGATACTTTTCACGCTATAGTTATTAAGGCAATATAGATGAATTACAGTAATTTTACTTTTGATTGTTTTACTAAAGCCCACGTTTTTGCTGTATGCAACTTGACAAAAGGCTCGAGTACAAGGACAATAATAAGTAAAGTTGCTATAAAATGTTAGCTTACGCTTGCAATGTGCAGATAAGCTTTACTGGATTTCGATAGTGGAAGGAAGGGATAGATATGGCTCGCCCTATTAAGAGCAGACGCGTGTGCCAAATGCCGAAAAATGTGGATTTTGCTCCGTGCAGCAAGGCGAAAACAGCAGTGGTGGAGATGGCTATAGACGAATATGAGTGCATAAGATTAATAGATTATCTAAGCCTTACGCAAGAGGAATGTGCCGCGCAAATGAACGTGGCGCGCACCACAGTACAGGCAATATACGATAGCGCTCGCAAAAAGATATCCGATGTGCTGATAAACGGCAAGCGGCTAGTTATCAGCGGAGGCTGTTATAATTTATGCGAGAATGCAGAGCGATGCTGCGGCAAGGACTGCAAGGAAAACACTTGCAGGGGCAAACGCTGCAAAGACGAAGAAGAACAATGCTTGCAATGCCAAAAACAAAAAGAGCCATAGCTTAATGCAAATGCATTTCACGAATAAGCAGAAATATTAAAGTAGTGGTTATTGACTTATGTCAGATACAGGCGTATAATATCAGTATATTATGAATATATATGGAGGCAAATAATGAAAATAGCAGTAACTTATGAAGATGGACAGGTTTTTGGGCATTTTGGACATTGTGAAAATTTTAAACTTTACGATATCGAAAACAGCACCGTTAAATCGTCGCAGGTTGTAAGCGCGATTGGCAGCGGCCACGGCGCATTGGCAACGTTTTTGAAAAACAACGGAGTAGATACTTTAATATGCGGTGGCATAGGCGCAGGCGCACGCACGGCACTTGCAGAGATAGGCATAAAGCTATATCCGGGTGTGGTAGGCTCCGCAGACAATAGCGTAAAGGCGTTGCTTGAGGGCAATTTAAGCTTTAATCCAAACACAGTGTGCAATCATCATCACGAAGACGGGCATACCTGTGGCGAAGATAAGCATGGCTGCGGCGGCACCCATTAATCGGAGTAATATTTAAGCATTAATATGAAAACAGTTTGTTTTGTATGTAGTAGATACAAAATAAACTGTTTTTTGGTTTGCCGGATTGTAGGGAAATTACAAGGTGACTGTTTTGCACACGCTCTGTAGAGGCGGTGGCTCTGCTCCGCCCGTTGGGTTTTTGCAATGTAATTGCATTTTGCAATCTCTGCGGTATATTGCAATGTTATTGCATTTTGTCCACTTTGCCTATTGGTTTTCTCTGTTCTGCCTGTCAGCAGGGGATATAATATGATATTGCGCGCGGCGCAATGATAACGAATTCCTACGGAGTGTTACCCTTTCGTCACCGAAATGGTAACCGGAAAGGTGTCGCTGTTTGCGAGGCAGCGAA
>JAVWZM010000043.1:0-18576 GCA_036661035.1 Oscillospiraceae bacterium | reverse complement strand
AGGTTACCGTAAGCCCACTTATGCTTACGCTGCTTACGCATCGGTATTCTACTACCATATGCGGCGAAATATTTATCATTTGCTCAAACAATAAATCCGCAACCTGCAAGGTGAGATTGCTTTCGGATAAATATGGATTAAAGCCGTCTTGCATGCTGTAGGCAATGGAAAAGGTTCCCTCTTGCATGCTGGGCGCGTTTGCAGGCGTGCTTACGGGTACAGAATTGTTTTGACCTTTGCCTGCGGTGCAGCCCGTTAAAAGCATGGCGGCTGCAATAAAGAGAGATATATGTTTTATTCGCAAATTGTCACCCTCCGCGCCTCAACACATAGTCCGCTTGTATCATCAAGTGTAAACAAAACACCGTGCATTGCGCATTTGCCCTCTGCTACGGCAAAGCGCGCAGGCAAATGCGATTTTTGCTTTGCTATGGCACATTTTGGCTCAACGCCAATCACGGAATTTACAGGGCCGCACATACCAACGTCGGTAATATATCCCGTACCCAATGGTAAAACCTGCTCGTCGGCAGTGGGGACATGGGTGTGTGTGCCGAATATTGCCGATACACGTCCGTCGAGATAATAAGCAAAAGCCTTTTTTTCGGCGGTGGATTCTGCATGAAAATCTATTATTTTAAACCTTGCGTCACTGGCGTTAATAATGCTGTCGGCACAGATAAATGGATTATCCAGCGGCTCTAAAAAGGCAACGCCTGATAAATTTGCCACCATAACGCGGTATTTGCCAAAATCTATCTCACATACAGACGCGCTGCGCTCTAGCCCCGGGTAATTTGCAGGCATTAAAAGGGTTTCGCTTTCGGTGTAAAGCTCTGTGTCTGCACGTCTTAGGGCGTGGTTGCCTGTGGTGATTACATCTGCGCCATGGCTTAAAATCTCATCTGCCGCGCCCCGTGTAATTCCGGTACCGCTATTGTCGGCATTTTCGCCGTTTACTATACATAAATCCGCGTTAAGCTCGCGCTTTAATGACGGCAGCTTGCGGCAAAGAAACGAGGTGCCTGCGCCGCCCACCACATCGCCTATACATAGTACCTTCATATAATGTTATTCTCCTAATTTCAGCACTGCGGTAAATGCCTCGCTAGGCACCTCTACAGAGCCAATCTGACGCATTTTCTTTTTGCCTTCCTTTTGCTTTTCAAGCAGCTTTTTCTTACGAGTAATATCGCCGCCATAGCATTTGGCAAGCACGTCCTTGCGCATTGCCTTCACGGTTTCGCGGGCAATAATTTTGCCGCCAATAGCCGCCTGTATCGGTATTTCAAACATTTGTCTTGGAATATTATCCTTTAGCTTTTCCGCTAGGCGTCGACCTTTTGCGTAAGCTGTATCGGCATGCACTATCATAGACAGCGCGTCCACGGTGTCGCCGTTTAGCAGTATATCCAGCTTAACAAGCTGCGATGGCTCAAAATCGCGCAGCTCATAATCGTAGCTTGCATAGCCGCGGCTGCGGCTTTTAATAGCGTCAAAAAAGTCGTACACTATTTCGCCAAGTGGCAGAAAATAGTGTAAATCCACGCGAGTGGAATCTATATATTTCATATCCTTCATGGTGCCGCGTCTGTTTTGGCAAAGCTCCATTAAGCTACCCACGTATTCGGTAGGCGTGTATATATGCGCCTCTACAAAAGGCTCCTCTGCACTTTGTATTTTGCTGGGATCAGGGTAATTTGTGGGGTTATCTATAATGATAACACGTCCGTCTGTCATGGTAATGCGATATTCAACGCTTGGCGCAGTGGTGATTAAATCTAAATCAAATTCGCGCTCTAAGCGTTCTATTATTATTTCAAGATGCAAAAGCCCTAAAAATCCACAGCGAAAGCCAAAGCCCAGTGCAATACTGGTTTCTGCCTCAAAGCTGAGTGATGCGTCGTTAAGGCGCAGCTTTTCAAGCGCTTCTTTTAAATCGGGATAGTCGGCGCCGTCTGTTGGATATATGCCGCAGAAAACCATGGGCGTAACCTTGCGATATCCGGGCAGTGCGGCGGCACAAGGATTGCTTTTCAGTGTAACGGTGTCGCCTACATGGGTGTCCTCAAGGGTTTTGATAGACGCTGTAAAATATCCCACCTCGCCTGCATGCAGCTCAGCTCGGGGCGCTAAAGCCATGGCACCCATTGCGCCAAGCTCTACCACGTTAAACTCGCTGCCCGTTTGCATCATATGCACGCAGTCGCCTGTGCGCAAGGTGCCCTCAAACACGCGGATATATACAATTACGCCCTTGTAGCTGTCGTAAATAGAGTCGAATATTAGTGCCTTTAAGGGAGCGTTTTCGTCGCCGATAGGTGCAGGTATGCCAGCAACCACGCTTTCAAGCACATCTTCAATGCCAATGCCAAGCTTTGCTGAAACCCTCGGCGCGTCTTTACACGGTATGCCGATAATATCCTCCACCTCTTGCGCCACACGGTCAGGCTCGGCGGAGGGAAGGTCTATTTTATTTATAATAGGTACAAGCTCCAAATCATGCTCAAGGGCAAGATAGGTGTTGGCAAGGGTTTGCGCCTCCACACCTTGGCTTGCGTCTACCACCAGTATCGCGCCCTCACAGGCGGCAAGGCTGCGGCTTACCTCGTACCCAAAGTCCACATGGCCGGGGGTGTCTATAAGATTAAATTCGTACACTTCGCCGTCTTTTGCCTTGTATTGCAGCGATACCGCACGGGCTTTAATGGTGATGCCACGTTCACGCTCTAAATCCATATTGTCTAAAAGCTGAGATTCCATTACGCGCTTATCCACAGATTGGGTATGCTCCAGTATGCGGTCTGCCAAGGTGGACTTGCCGTGGTCTATATGTGCTATGATACAAAAATTACGAATGTTCTTATTTGCCACAAATTTTCCTCCGATAATATATATAGCAGTAGTATACCATATAATGCATTATTTTTCTATAGTTTTCTAACCGACGCTAGTACCTTGGTGTATAAATATGCATTTGAATATACATTTATAAAATGTAAAACTATTCCAATATTAACCAGAGAAATGCCATGCGGACATAATAAATTTACATATATTACCATAGAAATATGCGATATTAAGAGATAATTAAAGTATGAGAGCGATTTAGAGAGTATGCACAGCTTCAGCATTAAATATTAGCGAGCAAATCCAAATTATGGCTTAAAATCAAAGTTATGTGGTTTGACGCACCTGTAAAGTTCTGATAAAATGCAAACATAGCCTTAAAATCTGAATGGTAGAAACTGTTATTTTTGCATAATCTGCAAAAATAATCCAATACTTTAGTTATCTGTATTTAACGAAAGGGTTTTGCAAAAGCGATATGATCGCAAATTGCAATAAGGCTTATCGGCGAACGCTTTTGTTCGCACAATGACAAAAGGAGAATATATGGTAAAATTCACAGAGCATATGCGGCGCAAATTTATCGCGATACCTTCGCGAATATGGGCGTTTGCAATAACACTGTGCTGTTTATGCGTAACCTTGTACTCGCTTTTTTCGGTGTTAAACATTGTAATAGTGTCGGATTCTCACGGCAGCCGACGCATGCTTTTAACACCTAGCGAGGACCAAACCCAGCTAATGGAAATGTCCGGTATTATAGCGGACGAAATGGATAATGTGTTTTATACAGCGTATAATGGCAACCTTGCCAGCCTTAATATCCAAAGGGCATACGAGGTAAAGGTAACAGCAGACGGGCAAACGCTTTCGGCAAAGCTGTGCAGCGGCACGGTGGAAAACGTGCTTGAAATGTGTGGCTTGCAGCTCGCAGAGCACGATTACACAGAGCCGTCGCGCACAACGCCTGTAAGCCCGGACATGGAGCCGATTGTAGTGCATAGGGTGCAATACGAAGATACTGTTGTGCAGGAAGAAATACCCTTTGAAACGCAGTACGAGCTTACAAGCTTATTTGTAAGAAATAAAAGACGCACAATGGTATTGCAAAATGGCTCTAACGGCATTAGAGAAACCACTACACGCCAGCGCGTGGTAGACGGAAATGTAGAGTCCAGTAAGGTTATCGGTGTAACAGAGCCTGTGCAACCCGTAAATGCTATTATCAAAAAATATGGCGAGGGCGCGCCTGTAAGCAAGCTGAAGGGGCCGGAGGGCGTCACTGTAAACGGCGGTGTGCCAAGCAGCTACAAGGCTGTGTACACAGGGCGAGCAACAGGCTATTCGGCGGCGCGCGGGCGCGGATCTTCAGGCCTTGGATTATACGAGGGAACTGTTTCGGTAAACCCTGCGCTTATTCCTTACGGCAGCTTATTGTATATCACATCAACAGACGGCAAATTTGTATATGGCTATGCAATAGCCACCGATACAGGCACAGCACTGCAATCCGGCCACGCCTTGGTGGATTTATTCTACGAAACATATGAGGAATCTCTTTTAAACGGTGCTAAAACAGTAAATGTTTACGTAGTGCAGTAAAACAGCCAGTAAATAAAGCAGTAAACTAAATGGGCTGCCCCGATTTGTGCATACAACACAAACAGGGGCAGCCCAAAAATTTACTGCTTTTTATTTATTTTTTCGCGCTTATCGGTAATTGCGTGCAAAATGCAGGCTTTACCATTTTTAAAACGCTTGCCTTATGCCGCCGGTACAGTGCTAGGGGCAGCAGGTGGGGGAGCGTTTGGATCAGCGGGTGCCACCGTGTTAGGATCGGCAGGTGCCACTGCGTTTGGATCAGCGGGTGCCACCGCGTTTGGATCGGCAGGCGCCACTGCGTTTGGATCGGCAGGCGGGGGAGCGGAGGCGTTCATATTTAATGTGGGAAGGTTGGTGTCTCCTAAAACGCCGATATAGCTTTTGCCTATATTGACAGTAAGCTCGCTGCCGTCCTTTGCCCATACGCGCAGTGGCTCTTCAGGCAAGCCTTTTTTCCATGTTATTTCTTCGTATTTGCCACCGTAGAAGTAAAATCCGTTTCCAGAGGATAAATCAAACTGCGCGCATTGCCCGTCCGGCTTTAGAGATACCTTTGCGGATAAAAGAAATACATTGGTAAAGCTTAGCTGTGCGCCCGTAGTTTCGTCTATATGCGGCTCGCCGTATGCTTTTTTCATGTAAAGACCACTTGCTGCATCAAAAACAAATTCCACCTCGCTGTCTTGGGAGTAGCTCCATTTAATATCGGGGGCATCTCCCATGGCAGGAATACGCGGTGCGGCTGCTTTATCAACAAAAGTAAATAGGCTTTCATATGCGCCCGTGGGCGCTATTTGCTGCTTTTCAGTGCCGGCGGCAATAAGAGCAGTATCGGTATACCAGCAATGCTCGTTGGAGCGGCTTTTGTTGCGCTCGGCATCAAACCAAAAGCTCTCGGTGCCAAGATACATGCCGTCCACATCTTGATAACGATATTCGTTTAATAAATTAGAAGCATAAATGCTACTGCCAATATGCACAAATATTGCGTTGGCAGGCAGAGCAAACTGCAAATGCTGGTCGCGCGCAGAGCGCACAGGCCCTACCTGCGGTATGGAGCGATAGTCGTTAAACAGTGCCATAAGGCGCGTCACTCCGCCCTCCGTAACCATTTCATACACCACATCTGCGGCAATTACACCACGTTGTGGCAATGCAGGGCGTGCGTTATTTATCATTATGGCAACAGGCCGCTGGCCTATTGTATAACCCTCGGGTATTTCGGCACCTGTAAGAGGGTTAAAATCGTAGCTTTTAATGGGTGCGGTTGGGTTAAGGCCGCCTTGCTGCGGCGTGCTGCCAATAGGTAAAGGCGGCTCGTTTTTCTTGCAGCCGATAAGCGTGGTGAGCATTAACACGCTTAATAAAATTGCTAAAATTCGTTTAATTATTGCCACCTCCATGTAAAATATGCTTATAATTAAGCATTAACCCGGGTCTACCTCAGAGGTTGTTGGCACAGGTGCCGCCTCGTCAATTACGCCTTCGGGGCCTGTATAAGAAAAGCCATTGTCATGCTCGTCTAAATCCACTATACCTATATAGCTTTTTCCGCAGTTTACTACAAGCGGCACTTCGTTCATGTCGGTAAAGTACAGTTTGTTTTGCATAGGCCCTTTAAACCAACGGATTTTTTCCATTTGTCCTTGGCTGAAATAATATCCCACACCGCCAAAATCCATATCCACCTTTTGATAGTTGGGATCGCCTTTGTCGTTTCCGTTTTTGTCGAGGTTGCCGCCCGGATACGGATATGTAGTAATGTCTGCAAAAAGCACAAATACGTTTTCAAAACCAAGCTGTTCGCCGTTGTTTTCGTCCACCGTGTCTTGGCGTTTATTCAAATGCGAATTGTATTGCGACATCATGTATCGGCCACCGTCTGCGTTGTAGCTAAAATATGTACGATAGCTTTGCGAATGTGTAATATTTATTTTCTCCGCCGCTTCGCCCTGCATGGCGCGTATGCCGCTGTTTTCATCATATCTTGCAAAGTTGAAAAACGGTGCTTCATAGGTGCGGTTTAAATCTATATTGTTTTTATCCACTATTTTCGACAGCATTTCTCCGTTTGTATATGCTGTGTGTTCTTGGGAGTACCCTTGGTTTCTGCGGTTCTGATCCCAATAAGTTACTGCCATTCTGTCGCCGTCTATATTAAGGTCGCCATATTCGGCTTGGTCTATATATGTTTGTGTAATGCCACTGCGGCCAACATGTACATATAAAGGCCAGTACGGCATAATTAAGCGGAAAAACTGGTCACGGGCAGAGCGCACAGGGCCTACGTCGGGCAAGTTTTTGTAATCTTCAAAAAGAGCCATAAAGCGCGTAATGCCGCCCTCTACCTTGCTTTCGTATAAAATATTTGCCATGCTAAGCCCACGCTGTGGGCGGCATACCGCAATATTATTTACCATAATGGCTGTGCCGCGTTGCCCCTCAGGGAAACTAGCGTCTTTTTCAAGCCCTGTATATGGGTTCGGCGTGTATGGCGGCTCCGGCGGAACCTCAGGTACAGATGATGATGGGGCTGTTGGCTCCGGCTCGGAGGAACCGGTGTTTTTGTTGCCGCAGGAGGCAAAGACGCCAAGCGTCAATACAGCGGACAAAATAATGGCAAAAATTCTTTTTTTCATGATATGCTCCAATCATTATGTATAATATGTATTATAGACATTATACACCAATACCGCATTTATGGCTTGCGGAATGCCAATTTAGTTCAGAAATATTATATTTTTTGCAAATTTTGATAAAAAACATAGTTAATCCGGAGATTCAGTTGCGTCTTCACCGTTCATAATAGGCGATTGTGTGTTATTATATGCAATCGGCTTATCGCTGATGTTAAAGTATTCGTATTTTCCAAGGTCGACTACTGCAACATAAGTGGTGCCTGGGTTGATTTTAACGTTTCTTTCGCTTTTATCCGCGGAAACTATTAAAAGCGGGCTTGTTTCGCTGCCTTTCAGCCAACGGATATTTTCGTACCTCCCTTTACTAAAATAATATCCAACACCGCCAAAACGGAAATCTACATTTGCCAAAATACCATCAGGATATTTGGTTATGTCTGTAAACAATATTATAAGGTTATCAAAGGCTAATTGTTCACCGGTGTTTTCGTCTATTTGCGGGGCAGAGAACTGGGATTTATAATATTTTTGCTTTTCATCATTATAAGAAAAGCTACTGCTTACGTAGCTTGAAAAACGTAAAGAAACATTTTTTGCATCGCCGTCAGGCAAGACTCGCGTTTCATCGGCAAAATCAAATACAGAATATTGCACATCGGGTTTAAGCGAAAGCTTGCAGGCGTTTGCGGCGCTTGTAAATAACGCGCCGTCGGTAAACCAACAATGCTCTATAGATGTAGATGCGTTGCGTTCGCTGTCTAGGCGCAGCGCACCGGACTGAAGATATCCGTTGATAGAATATTTAGAATAATGATATTTATCCAAAAGATCCGTTGCATAGGTAGACGCGCCCACATGTAAAAACAAAGGGTTAAGCGGCAGCATAAGCTGCACATGCTGATCCCTCGCAGAGCGCACAGGCCCAACCTCGGGCATAGTTTCGTAATCGGAATACATTGCCATCAGCCTTGTGATACCGCTTTCGGTTACCATTTCGTATACAATATCAGCGGCGCCTATGCCGCGCTGCGGCAGTGCCACGCGTACATTGTCTATCATAACTGCAAGTGGCCGTTTTGCAGAGCCTGTAAGGGCAAGCCCGGTAAGAGGGCTTGTGCCATCACGCAGCGGTATAAGCTTTGAGGCCTGTGCATTTGCAGGCGGTGGCACAGGTGCCGAGCTTTGTGGCAAAGGCGCATACTTGCCACAGGAATAAAACAGAACAGATATTATAAAAAGCGACATGCACACGCAAGCGTACTTTTTAACCATGTGTTACTTCCTTTTAGCTGTAAACAATCGCACTATAAGTTTAGACGAAGTATAGCAGCATTTTATTTCATACACTCTACAGTGGTTTATTACTTCTATCTATACTAATATACTCAAAATATAGCGGTTTGTAAATAGTTTGTAACAACTTTTGCACAAAGATGCAATAAACAAATAATACTTACAAAAAAAGTGTTGACAAGTGGTGTATCGCTCTGTTATAATAATCAAGCACTTGAAAAACAGAGCAGTTATAAGAGCCACTAGCTCAGTCGGCAGAGCACCTGACTTTTAATCAGGGTGTCCGGAGTTCGAATCTCCGGTGGCTCACCACGCATTTGGCAGTCGGCAAGCAAAGCGAGCCTATCCCCGCAGGGGACGCCAAAGGAAAAGCAGCCCATTTTTGCATCGAATAGATGCAAAAATGGGCTGCTTTTGTTTTGGTGCTGCCAAAGCGGTTCGCAGCGCAGCGGAGAACAGTCATATCAAAAGTTGTTTTTAGCACGGCGCTAATCTTTGAGCCGCAAGAGTATCTATTTCGTCCATACAACATAAAAATTAAGCACATAGAATGTAACAGTTCTATGTGCTTTTTTGATATTTTACTATTTATGCATTTTATCAAGAGGGCTGAAATTAGGAAAGTTTTTTATGGTTTTTCGGCTAGTCAGGTGTACATATTTTTTTACCATTTCAAGGCTTGTATGCCCCAGTATTTGTTGCAAACTAAACACATCACCGCCATTTTCTAAAAATCGAGTGGCAAAAGTATGGCGCAATAAATGCGGGTGAATACGAGGGATAGCACAGCGGTCTTTAAGCTTGCGAAATAATTGCTTGAGCATGCTTTAAGAAAACTTATCATGCTTTGATGCAAACGAAGAGTGCTTGCGCAAATGACCGTTCTATGTGAATTTGCTTGCGCTTAAACCAAAACTCGCGCACAAATAAGATTTATATTCACATGTAATAGTTAATCATTTAACAATAATTGACATTGCTACGCAATAAGAATAATATAAATATATAGAGAGCCTTTATACCATGCAATGTATTGTTGTGGCTCAATTAATTATAAGCATAACGACAATATGGGCATGTAACCGCACACAGCAAAGAAGATGGTATAGAGTATACTCTTATTATGTAAATTGCTATAGAAAGGGTGGTTAAGTATGAAACCTGCGTCGATACTGTTATTGGATAATAGCGCAGTGCTGCAAATTTTGCATGGAGGACATTTTCGCGTACAGGAAATTTCTTTTGAGGAAGCAAAGGCAATTGTAGATATGTACGATACACGTTCTGTTAAAAGATGCTTTCAAAATTCGGAAATAGCAGATTTATTATATCGTCATTTAAACATTGCTGTTGGCAATTTCGACTATTCAGAGCCTGACGAGCTTTTGCTGGATCAAGACGCAATTGTGTTTCGTACCTATACAACGCCCAGCGAAACACAGCCAAGCATTAAAACCGAATATGGCAACGAGGCGACCAAGGTGCAAAACATATACATTCATTGCCAGTACATTACTAAATACGATCCGGAGATATATGCAATGCGAGATGTGCAAGCATAGATGATAATTTACAGCGGCGGATTTATATGAAAGAAATTTAAGTTTAGTTTCTTTTATATAAATCCGCCGCTGTTTTTTTAATATGCAGTATTTACGTTGTGCCAAAATCCATTTGGTGGCATGCATTGCCTTTTAAATTCCGCTAAGCTGATAATTGGGGTTTTCGGTTGGCTTTTTATCTTCAAGCAGCCCTATAGGGCGCCATGCACCTGTGCTTTTCTTTGTATAGGTGCTGTTTTTTACTTGCCCTGCGCTAATGTATCTTGCTACGCCGATAAAAGAGCCTATGCCGTAGCCGTCTGCCTCAATGATAAGCCTTACGTCCACGTGGCAGTCTGATATATTGTTGCCATAGGATTCGCCGATAAAACCGCCTATGCCGGCAGGGGTGCCCATGGACCAGCCCTTGTCGTCGGATTCAAATGCTGTAAGGCTGCCTTTGGCGGAGCAATTGTAAATTAAGCTTTCGGTGGCAGTGCCCACAAGCGCGCCTGCATACACAGAGCTGCGCACATCTACATTTGCCGTGCAATCGGCTATTGCAGAGCCGCTGGTTGCCACACCAACAAGCCCACCTGTAGCGCATACGCTTGTCACGGCACCATCTACATTGCAATTTGTGATTTTGCCATGCAATTCGGCGGCTAAAATGCCGGAATTTGCATAGGTATACATATTTTTACCCATACCGTTGACGCTTGCGTTTTCAAGGTTAAGGTTTTTCACACTGCCTTTTGCGCCGATAAGGGAAAATAAACCGCAGCCATAACGTTCGCCTTCAGGCAAATTGCCATTGTAGCTGCACGAAAGATTGTAAATGGTATACCCTTGCCCGTCAAAGCTGCCATTAAAGCCGGACAAGGTGCAGTCGCGATTAGTGGCGTCGTAAGCGTCGATTGTGGTTATAGGAGTGTTTATACCAATTGGTATCCACTCAATGTCGGCAAGGTCTATATCGGCATTTAGCACCACGTTGCAAAGGACATTGTCGTAAACATGGGAGTTATAATCACGAGCAAAATCCATAAGTTGGCTTTTCGTGCCTATTTCTACATGCTTTTCGGGAAAGCTGTTTTCAATGCCGATATTGCTCACGCTTACAAGGCGGTATATTGTGTCGCCCACTTTATATTTATCTGCAAAAACAGGGGGCACTTTTTCCACCTTGCCCTCGCGCAGGGTGTATACCGCGTCGTTTAATATTTTGTTCTCATACAAGCGTTCAAATGTATAATTCAAATAGCCGTTTTGCAGCACAGTACTGTTTTTTAAAGTAAGCTGTGGCATCAGCGGAATGTCTGTAAGAGTCAGACCTACGATGTCATGCCAAGTGAATTTAGAAGTATCTATTGCCGTGAAAAATCCGGAAAGAGCTTTAATATCAATTTCATTTATAAAAGCATTGCTCTTTAAGCGCACACAGGCTTCTTTGCTATCTAAATCTATAAATGGGCAGTTTTCGCCGCTTTCATAGCCATTATCCAAAAGATATCCATAAATAAGAAATACAAAATCGCCTTGCTGATATACGCTTTCGGCATTAAAGCTATTGCCACTTTTATATTTTTCGTATGCGTTAATAAGCGCCTGCATGTCGCTTGTAAGGTCTGGCACGGCGGCAGGCTGTGCCGCTGATGTGCTTTGCGAGCCGACATTATCTGCATCTGCGGCTGTACCGCACGCAACAATGCTGCTTAGCGCAAGGCTTAATGCAAGCACAGCCACAAGGGTAATGGCACCACGCCGCTTACCACCGGCGGCAAATACACTTTGCAAACGCTGTTTCACCGTTTTTTTGCCGCAGCTAAAGCTGGTGGAAAGCAAAACACGCCTTGCATAGCTTTTTTCGATAGTTTTAATAATGCTATTGGCGTAGGCGGCTTTAAACTCTGCACTTTGCTCTTTTACCACAGCCTCGTCGCAGGATATTTCTATATCTTCAAATGCCATATGCGCCATATGCCAAATTAAAGGGTTGTACCAGTAAAAACAGCAAACAAAAGACATAAAGCATTTGTATATAATATCATGCCTCTTATAATGTATAAGCTCGTGGCGCAAAATCATTTGCAAATGAGAGGGGCTGTATTCTACGCAGGGCAGCACAATGCAAGGCGAAAACACGCCTATCAGCATAGGGCTGGTTACTGTGCAGCTTTGGCACACGGCTATATTTGCAGCGATATTAAGCTCGTATAGCGCGGTGGAAAGCTCCGCGGGGTTTATTTGCTTTGCCTGCTTAAATATAACTCGCCTTGAAAGCAGATATCCACATATACGTGCTATAAAAAGCGCAAGCGCGCCGATTATCCATACGGCAAACAGCAAATCGCTAAGCATAATATGCACAGGCTTTCCGCTTTCGGCATCGGCTTGCGTAAAGCCGCCAAGGGTGGTATCTACTAAGATTTCCTCAGAAGGCTCGATGATTTGAACATCTGTGCCGCCGACCTCGCTTTGCGCAGACGGTGCCATCTGCAAGCTGTCGGTGATAGGCGCAGTTTGGGTGTACAGTAATTTATCTTGAGGTTTAAGCACTATGGGGGCGGAATCAGACGGCAAATTAAAAGGCAACGCTAGCCGCAGAGCAAGGCAAAGCCACACCCAATATTGCCATTTGGCGTGATAATGCTTTGACAAAAACGGGCGTAAAACACAAAACACAGCTATAATTGCGCTAACACAAAGGCTTGTTGCAAATGCGGACTTTAAAAAATCAGCCATTATTTTCGCCTCTTTCATTAAGCTTATCAAGGTATGCCCGCAGCTCGTCTATATCATTTTTATCAAGGTTGTCGCCCTCTGCCATAGATGCAACAAACGCCTTTAGGGAGTTTTTGTAAAATCGCGATAAAAAGCCGTCGTTTTCCATAGCCATATAATCCGATTTGCGCAATTTTGCGGTGTAGATATTACGGTTGCCGTCTTTGGTAATGGTGATAAAACCCTTCTTCACAAGGCGCGACAAAAGGCTTAATATAGTGGAGTCTGCCCAGTTTTTGCTGTCTTTAAGATGTTGGTCAAAATAATTGCGTGGGACACTGGCATCTGCCTGCCACAATAGCATCATTATTTCAAGCTCTGCATCGGGCAAGCGCGTAATATCTTTTTTCATATTCACACATCTCCTACATTTGTAGCGGCTTACAAATATATCTTACACTTGTAGTAGATATATGTCAATACCTTACAAATTCAATTTATGAAACACTTACAAATTCAATTTATCAATAGAAAATGCAATTTATGCTTGTAATAAGTAAATTTGTTTGAAAAATATTATTTTTATGGTACAATAAAAAAATAGCAGGGGGGGAATTATGGAAACGATATTCAGCGAAATAGGGGATTTTATTTTTAAAAGCGACGAATTGCGCCCGGCGGATATCATTTTTATGCCAGGCGGTTCTTTCCCCGAGGTGGGCGAGCAGGCGGCACGGCTTTTCGCGAAGGGGCTGTCGCCACTTGTAGTGCCATCGGGCAAATACAGCGTACACAATGGCAAATTTAACGGCGCACTGTCTAAAAAAGATGAATATCCATGGCAAAGCGAAACCGAAAGCGAGTTTTTGTCCATGGTAATGCAAAAAAACGGCGTGCCGCAATCTGCCATTATATGCGAGGACAATGCAGTATCTACCTACGATAATGCGCGTTTTACTCTTGCGCTTTTAGAGGAAAAAGGCATCGAGGTGCATAGGGCGATACTGTGCTGTAAATCCATACATGCGCGCAGAGCATACATGTATTATCAGTTTTATTTTCCTAATGTCGAGATAATGGTAAGCCCTGTTGATATCGGCGGCATTAATAAAAGCAATTGGGCAAACACGCCTGAGGGCATGAATATAGTGTTTAAAGAAATGGAAAAATGCGCGGCACAAATAGGCCCAATGTTGTTAAAACAAAGCTTTCCCGAGGTAGACAAGGCAAATTGGCGTGGGCTTTATTAACAGCTATTACAAATTATCCGATGCAAATGCGAATGTGCATAAATTTTTGAAAACAAAGGGAGATATTGAAATATGACGAAAAAGAAGAATTCAGGCAAAAAAGGGTTTACATTAATAGAGCTTATAGTGGTGCTGGCTATTTTAGCTGTAATTGCGGCTATAGCAGTGCCCACGGCATTTGGCGCCATTACAGACGCCGAGGACGCGGCGGCGGCGGCAAGCGTGCGCAGTATGGAAAGCGTTTTGCGCACGACAAAATCAATGTCTACCATAAATAAAGATATTGCCACGTTTCAAAAAGAAGTAGTTCTTTTATATAAAAATGGGAAGTTTGAAATAGATGGTACAAAAAATGTCGTAAATGAATATTATTTAAAAGCCTTCGAGGGTGCAGGAATACAAGTAAGCGATAAGGCGTATTTTCATATTTACATAAGTATCAATCCCAAGACTCAAGCGTACTATTACAATATTGTGTACTCTCCAAAAGGAGTAAAAACAAAGGTGAAGCCGTATTATACATTAGATAGTTCAACCGGAAAAATAACAAAGGACGATGGCAAAGAGGTAGGGTAAAAGCCTTTTTGCTAAACGAATAATTCAAGAACATATAAAACCGCCTATGACAATAGCTTGTGCAAGCTTTTGCCATAGGCGGTTTTGGTTGATTTTAAGTTTAATTTTAATAGAACAAGTCTGCGGAGTTGTTTATCAAAAAACTCATTCTAATGTGCGTGCTAACGCACATGCAGGGTTAAAACAGTTTTGCAAAACCCTTTTAACAAAAATATGTTCAGCGCTTCGCTTAAACTCTCTTTAAACGCTTTACAAATTTACAGCCTTTTCTCTGCGACTTCTAAGAGGATATCCGCCTTAAATGCGTCAAAGGCTTTTACGCCGCCGTTTTCTTCCTTGCGCGCACGCACGGCTACTGTGCCGTTTGCCATTTCGTCGTTGCCCACAACCAGCATATATGGCACCTTTGCAAGCTGCGCCTCGCGGATTTTATATCCCATTTTTTCAGCGCGGTAATCTGCCTCGGCGCGTATGCCTACAGCCTTTAGCTTTGCTACAAGCTCCTCGGCATATGCGTGGTGCGCGTCGCTTATTGGCACTACACGCACCTGCTCCGGCGACAGCCACACAGGCAGTGCGCCTGCATATTTTTCAAGCAATAGCGCAAGGGTGCGCTCGTAACAGCCAAGGGAAGTGCGGTGGATAATATACGGCGTTTTTTCGCTGCCGTCAGAATCTGTGTATTGCATGCCGAATTTAGCGGCAAGCAGCATGTCGATTTGTATGGTGATAAGAGTGTCCTCTTTGCCATGCACGTTTTTAATCTGAATATCAAGCTTTGGCCCGTAGAACGCCGCCTCGTCTATGCCCACAGTGTATTGCACGCCAAGGTCGTTTAATATTTTTTCCATAAGGCTCTGCGCCTCGTTCCACTGCTCTACAGTGCCCTCGTATTTGTCCTTGCGGTTTTCGTCCCATTTGCTGAAACGATAGGTAACGTCTTCGGCAAGGCCAACGGTTTTAAGCATGAATTTAGCAAGGTCAAGGCAACCCTTAAATTCTTCTTCAAGCTGCTCGGGACGCAAAATCAAATGCCCCTCGCTAATGGTAAACTGGCGCACACGGATAAGCCCATGCATCTCGCCCGAATCCTCGTTGCGGAACAGTGTGCTTGTTTCGCCAAGGCGCATCGGCAAATCGCGATAGCTGCGCTTGCGGTTTAAAAACACTTGGTATTGGAACGGGCATGTCATGGGGCGCAGGGCGAAACATTCCTTGGTTTCGTCGTCCGGATCGCCAAAAATAAACATGCCGTCGCGATAATGGTCCCAGTGGCCGCTGATACGGTACAAATCTCTTTTTGCCATAAGCGGGGTTTTGGTTAGCTGATAGCCGCGGCTTTGCTCCTCGTCCTCCACAAAACGCTGTAAAAGCTGAATGGTGCGCGCGCCCTTTGGCAAAAGAATAGGCAAGCCCTGCCCAATGCAATCCGCAGTTGTAAAAAACTCCAACTCGCGGCCTATTTTGTTATGGTCGCGCTTTTTTGCGTCCTCAATAGCCGCTAAATGTGCCTCAAGGTCTGCGTTTTTTGGAAAAGCAGTGCCATAAATGCGGCACATCATGGCTTTTTTGCTGTCGCCGCGCCAATATGCGCCCGTGGCACTTGTAAGCTTAAACGCTTTTATCGCGCTCACGTCCATAAGATGAGGCCCTGCGCACAAATCGGTAAATTCCCCAAGAGTGTAAAAGCTGATTTTGTCGCCCTTGGCGGCATGCTCCTCAAGCAGCTCTAGCTTATAGGGCTGGTTTGCCATAAGCTCACGCGCGTCACTTGGCTCTTTTTCAAAACGCTCCAGTGCCACGCCGCTTTTAACAATAACCTTCATTTCCGCCTCGATTTTTTCAAGGTCGTCGCTGGTAAATGGCTTTTCTACGTCGAAATCGTAGTAAAATCCGCCGTCAATAGCAGGGCCTATGGCGTATTTTGCACTGGGGAACAGGCGCAAAACAGCCGCCGCAAGCACATGGCTTGCAGTGTGCCGAAACACGCGCTTGCCCTCGTCGTCGTCAAAGGTAAGGATATCAAGTGCGCAGTCCTCGTTAATAACAGTGCGCAAATCTACGGTTTTACCGTTCACCCTTGCGGCACAGGCGCTTTTGTATAGCCCCATGCCGATGCTTTTGGCAATATCTGCGGCAGAAACGCCATTTTCGTATTCCTTTACAACATCGCCCTTTAATGTAATTTTCATAAATGCTCCTCCTTACAAAATAAAAAAAGCTCACCCCATAAAAATACGGGGTGAGCGAATAAAGCCCACGGTTCCACCCAAATTGCAATGCTTTGCAGCACTGCCACTTTGAAAGACTGTAACGTGCCTTGAATACGGCAAGGGTTCGCCCTTGCGCTCGGCGGTGGTAAATTTTGTAATTTGCAAGGCAGCTCACAGCAAGTGCTACCATCTCTGTGATGTATGCCACATTAAAAATAACTTAATATCGAAATTTTTAATACATACATCTATGCAAAAACACCAAAATCCTTGTCCGCGTCAATGTTTTTGGGGGTATTCTTTTTTATAAGATTACACTTATTTTTACAGTTTGTCAACAATTTCTTGACAAGTTTCACAGTTAGCTTTAAAATGTATTAGAATGGTGTAATTCAAGACAGTTCTTTTTATCTGTTTTTAATTTATAACATGACAATATTTTTAAGGAGTGAGCCCGAATGTTACCAATATGGCTAACCATATTGATAGCGGTTATTGTGGGCGTGGTCGCTTTGGCGATCGCATTTCCTATTGGCATCGCATACAGACGTAAAACCGCCGAGGCTAAAATCAGCTCTGCGGAAGAAGAAGCTAAAAGGATTATCAATGACGCTATCAAAACAGCAGAACAAAAACGTAAAGAAACCATTATCGAAGCTAAAGACGAGGCTTTTCGCTTAAAGGCAGAGGCCGACAAAGAAATCAAAGAACGCCGCGGAGAGCTTTCAAGGCAGGAACGTCGCCTTGACCAAAAAGAAGAATCCGTAGACAAAAAAACCGAAGCACTAGAGCAAAAAGAAGACGATTTGCGCAAACGCGCAGAGCTTGCCGAGGCACGCCTCGGAGAAATAGAGCAGATGAAAGCCAGAGAGCTTGAAAAGCTGGAAACCATTTCTGCTCTTACTCAAGAAGATGCAAAAAAGATTTTGCTCGACAAAATGGACGAGCAGCTTACCCACGAAAAAGCATTGCGCATTACCGCCTACGAAACTCAGCTTAAAGACGAGGCGGATTCCATGGGCCGCGAGCTTATCAGCCAAGCCATTGCGCGCTGCGCGGCAGACCATTCAAGCGAGGCTACAGTATCTGTAGTGCCGCTGCCATCAGACGATATGAAGGGCCGCATTATTGGGCGCGAGGGCCGCAATATCCGCGCCCTCGAAACCGCCACAGGAGTAGACCTTATTATAGACGATACACCTGAGGCTATTACCCTTTCAAGCTTTGATCCCGTGCGCCGTGAGGTGGCACGCCTTACCCTTGAAAAGCTTATCAGCGACGGGCGTATTCACCCTGCGCGCATCGAGGAAACAGCCGAACGCTGTCGCCGCGATTTAGAGCTTGTAATGAAACGCGAGGGAGAAAAAGCAGTAATGGACGTGGGTGTGCATGGCATACATCCGGACATTGTAAAGCTTATCGGCCGCTTGCGCTACCGTACAAGCTACGGGCAAAATGTGCTTAACCATTCTCTTGAGGTTGCGTATCTGTCGGGTATCTTGGCGGCAGAGCTTGGCGTAAATGTTACACAGGCACGCAGAGCAGGCCTTTTGCACGATATCGGAAAGGCACTTAACCACGAAATCGAGGGCAGCCATATCGCCATTGGTGTTGATATTGCTCGCAAATATAAAGAAAATCCGGCTATTATCCACGCTATCGAGGCGCATCACGGCGACATAGAGGCAAAAACACCACTTGCGTTTATCGTAATGGCGGCAGATGCTATCTCAGCCGCACGCCCGGGCGCACGCAGGGAAAACCTAGACAGCTACATTAAGCGTCTTGAAAGCCTAGAGGAAATTGCCAACGGTTTCGACGGCGTAGAACGTTCCTTTGCCATACAGGCAGGCCGCGAAGTGCGCATAATGGTGAAGCCTGAGGTTAT
>JAVWZM010000042.1:0-19400 GCA_036661035.1 Oscillospiraceae bacterium | reverse complement strand
ATGAGCACATCCTATGCAGCAAGCTTTCTATACTTTTAAATAAGCTGAAAATTCTTTTATGCACATACGTTGAAAACAATCTTTCGATACTTTTGAAATCACTCAATAGAGAAAAAGGTCGCCGAACGCCATATTATGAGCGCTCGGCTTTACTGTTATCAGCTGTTTTCTGCTAATTCTTCGGGTTTGGTTGTCATTAATTTATATAGCTTTGTGTTTTTCGGAAACGAGTTTTCGAACGGCACAATGTTGCCGGCACAGCGGATTAGCCCACAACCTGCCGCTACATTTGTGATATATGAAAGCTGATTGCCGGAGATGTTTAAGAGCTTCGCAAGCTCTGCGCGGTCTGTGGCTGCTTGATTGAGCATGACTAAAAACTCGCTGTTTGCAAGCATAAGCCGTGCTGTATCACTGCGTAAAAGCTCGTCCACATTTTGCGTTAAGCCTGTGATAAATCCGTTGTATTTGCGCAGACGCTTCCATAGCTTGTAAAAGAAATTTGCGCTGTATTCGTAGCGAAAAAGCAAATAAAATTCATCGGCAAATATCCATGTGCGTTTGCCTGCTTTCCAGTTGCGAATTACACGGTTGAAAATAGCGTCGAGCGTAACAAGCATTCCGAGTGGCATAAGCTGCTCGCCAAGCTCGCGAATATCGTAAACGATAATGCGGTTTTGGGTGTTGACATCTGTTTTTTGCGCAAAGGTGTTTAAGCTGCCATTGATAAATAGTTCCGCAGAAAGCGCAAGCCCATGCGCCTCAGGCTCTGCCTGTTTTAAAAGACAAGCATATAGGTCTTTCAGCGTTGGTACTTCGTTTTTGCCGCGCAGATAGCCTTTGTAAATCTCTGCTACACAGCGGTCTAGGATAGATTTTTCCTGCGGGGATAAATTGCCTGAGCCGACTAGCTGCTCAAACAAAGAGAGGATAAATTCCGACTTTTCAATCAGCGGATTTTTGCCGTTGCCATAGGCCATATCCATGTCGAGTGCGTTGATATGCGTACTTGATGCAGCCGAAATATTGATGACCTCGCCGCCAAACGCTGTTGCTAGTGCGCCAAATTCACTTTCGGGATCTAATACTAAAATATCGTCCTCGGTAGAAAGAGCCAAAAACGCAATTTCTTCTTTCCCTGAAAAGGATTTGCCACTGCCGGATACGCCAAGGCGAAACGAATGTCCGTTTTGCAATAGGCGGCGGTCTGCCACTATCATGTTTTTAGAAACAGCGTTTTGCCCATAGTAAATGCCGCCAGGCTGCATAATCTCCTGTGCGCGAAACGGCATTAATACGGCTGTACTTTCTGTTGTGAGAGTGCGTAAGGCGTTAATTTTGCGCAAGCCATAGGGCAAAACAGTATCCAGCCCGTCCTTTTGCTGCCATTTTAATACTGCCATTTGGCACAGGTGTTTGCGCGCCACGGATAAAATAGCGTCGGTATCCGCATTGAGTTGCTCTAAACTATCTGCCATATGCACCATCGTTACAAGTCCGAACATCATACGCTGGTCGCGCGTAGTTAAATCGTCTAAAAACTCTTTTGTTTCCTTGCGTTGCATTTCCATATCGTAAGGCAGCACTGCCGAAAAATTGTTGCTTGCGTTTTGCTTGCGCTGCCAATTGGTCGCGTTAGTTTCAACACCAAGCAGCTTGTTTTGGATTTCGCGCACTGCCTCGTCCGTAGGCACAGGCAAGATATCCACTGAGAGCAATAAGCTTTTGCCAAAATCGCAAAGCTCGCTAATCATACTGTCCTTAATATAACTTGCGTAGGTTTGCATGTATAATACGCGCCCCCAACGATTGCCTGCCTTAAAATATTCTGATGCAAATTCCATAGTATCGGGGCAAAGCCAATCCTTAAAGCTGTTACCGTGCTTTGCAGCATAAGCCATGTCGAAGGGATAAATTGTGCTCTCGCCCTCACGAAAGAAATCGCGAAAAAGCTGTAGGCGGCTTGTGGCGTTTAGCTCTGTTGCAAAGGATGAAAGCTGTGCAAAATGCATGGCAAGGTCTGTACTCACGCGCGCAAAATAGCTGCGAGCTTCGTCGATATTTTTCTTGTGAATGCTGATGGTAAGATAGCGCTCTTGAATAATGCTATTGCTGGTGTCGGTAACTTTAGAGAGTAGCATATCGTTGTATTCGCGGCGATATTCGTCCAGATTATCGCCCTTCAGTGGGATAAGCAGTGAGCTTTCAAACTCCTCCTTATTCACGCGACGGTTATTAATTGTGATTTTCGCTGACGCGCCGCTGTCGAGCGCGTTAAGAAGTTCAGAGTAATCAAGAAACATTTCTGTTTTATTCTCTTTATCGGCAATGGCATAGTTGATATCTGAAAAGCGGTAGGACTTTGAGAAACTGTTTCCTACTTCAAAAATACCGTCTTGCCAAATACGGCGAATGGGGATAGCCTGCTGTACGGATTTCGGAATAGAGAAACGCTCCTTATCCATGCTCACCGAGTTTGTAAGTGTTTTAATCATGTTGTATTATCTCCTGTTTCTTATGTTTTTGTTTAGATGTGTTTTCAATACGCTCTGCCATAAGGGTATAATAAAGATTCTCGGTTTTGAACACAAGGCGTTTGGGATAAAGGATTTCAGATTTTATCCAAGCCCACGCAAATTGTTCTGCCGTCATTCCATGATATTTAAAAAATCCGCAAGCCGCAAACGGAGCCGCACCAACGATGCATAGCCAGCTTGTCGTTTCAGTACCGATAATGTTTTTTAGTCCAAAATACAGCCCCACGGCAATGCCGAGCGCAAGAAGCGAACAAATACATTGCCGTAAGTTAAGCCCAAAAAACATACTTTCAGAATATTCGCGGATTTCTTTTGTGATTTTAACTTCCATTTTTGTTCCTTTCTATCTTGATAAACAAGTCTTATTGTGGTACAATAATCCCATAAAGGAGGTTTTTTTATGCCACAGATTATTCCAATTCGGGATTTGAAAAACACTACCGCTATTGCCGAGCTTTGCCACCAAAGCACGGAGCCTGTTTTTATCACAAAAAACGGGTATGGGAATATGGTGATAATGAGTATGGATACGTATGAGAGAAATATGCTTGTAAACGCTGTGCTTGAAAAGGCTGAACAATCCGAGCAAGATATTGCCGCGGAGCGTGTGCACGATGCCAAAAGCTCGCTTGCAGCACTGCGAGGGAAATATGGCATTTGAAATTGAAATTACTGATGCAGCGAGCGAGGATTTAGACAGTATTTTTCGATATATTGCGATTGAGCTTGATAATGTTTTTGCTGCAAGACATTTAGTAGTCGAAATTGAACACCGATATGATTTGTTAATTGAGCAACCTTTTCTATATCCATTGTCGCAGAGCCCTCGCCTTGCAGAAAAAGGCTATCGCAAGGCTGTTATTTGTAATTTTTTGATGCTGTATCGAGTTGATGAAGAAAAACGCAAAGTATACATTATCAATTTTTACTACGGCGGTCAGAATTACGAAAAATATATTTGATTTTTGAAAGAGAGGTTTATGCCTCTCTTTTTTTGTTGCCTACAGCCCCAACATCTCTTTTACAATTCTATCGCTCAATTTTACAGAGCCTACAAGCACAAGCAGATTGAAAATAAGCTCTGCAACGTAGTTCCATACTGCGGTAACAGCTGATACGCTGTCGCTAACAGCGGGCGGCGTACTTGTCATTGCCGAAAAAATGATACAGGCAAGCGCGATAATTGCGCCCTCTAGGCACACGCCTGCATACGAGCGCGCGAAATTAACGCCGATGCTCTGCGTTGGCTCTCCTGCAAAGGCCGCAAGGGGCAAAGGTGCAATCGCAGTGTACATATACAGCTTGAAAAATCGACTGTATACTGTCATAATCATTACAAAAGACAATACTGTGATAAACAGGCCGCCAAGCAGAGTTACCGCCCATAAGGGGATACTGTTCCAAAAATCCACGGTATTGATTTTGTCAATAATTTGCTGCGGCAAGGCTGTGGGCGCATTGCCGCTACTGCCGCCGTGCGTGATAATTGTGGCGATGACGCCTTGTATCACTGCGAAAATCGCCATCATAAAATCGAGACCGTAATCAACCAGCATCTTTGCAAACGCGAAACGGACAAACAGCTTCAGCGCGTGTTCAGGGCGCTTCGCTTCTACAAAGCTTCCGCATGTTTTTACGATACCAACGGCAAAAAATAGCACAAGCAAGCCGTAACCGATGCCCTTGAGTGTGCCGTTAATATTCAGCATCACAGCCCACACGCCACCGCCCTTAAAGGCTTCGGGGCTTGTGGTGAGAAGCGCCCATATTTCCGCAAGCTTGCTATTCCAAACATTCAGCGCGGAGTTTAAATTGTCTATAATCCAGTTTCCGCTATTCAATCGTTTTGTCACCTCTCTTTGCATCAAAATGTGCTCCGCTTAAAAGCGGAGCACCGTCTTATTCGCAAAATTTACTTTGTAATCAAATCAAGAATTTCTTTTGCAAAGGTAATAATGATGCCGCCTGCAAGGGTTAAGAAACCGTTTGAACGCTGCGAAGGATCATGGCTTTGTAGAGATAAACCAACTTGAACAATGCCCCAACCAAGCAAAATTAAACCAATTGCACGGATAATTGCAAAGATAAAGGTAGATAGATTTGCAACCACTGCAAGCGGGTCGTTCGCGGCGAACGCAGTAACGCACAGAAGTGTGCAAATTAAAAGCGACAATACCGAAACTGTGTAAATGCGAAATGCGGTTTTTGCTTTTTTCTTTTTCGGCAAATACGGTGTGTTCAAAGCAGTTGTGTGATATTTTTTTCTCATAAGGAAAGCCCTCCGTTGAAATTTGTATCTATGACGAAATCTTCGGCACAGAGTGGTTCGTAATCGTCATAACGCGTAGCATCATATGTAAAATCCTCGAAGGCTTGCGGGGCTTCGGCATAAGAAAATGAAACTCCGCCGCCATCCTCAGTTTCATTAATATTCGGATGCTTCAGTAAATTGTATTTGTCATCTAAAAAAGGTCGCTCACCTCGCACAAATAAAATAGCCTTGCGATTATCTAGCATTCGCACCTCGTCCGGTGCTAATAGCTCACGCCCTGTTTGCTGCGCATTTACAGTGTAGCTGCCGCTACGTCCCTTACTTTGTCCATAGGTATTGGTGTCGAGGGTTTCTTTGCCAAGCAGCTCTGAAATGTATTTATGGCTTTCTTTTTCGTTGCCACCAAGATAAAGTAGCTCATCGCAGTTGCCCACAATAGACTCCCATACATCTTTAAATAACGCCTTGAGCTGCGCCATATTTTGGATTATAATGCTGCATGAAATAGCACGGCTACGCATGGTAGCAAGTAGCTTTTCAAATTCATCGGGCAACGCAACATTGGCAAATTCGTCTAGTATGCAATGGACAGGAATAGGCAGCCTGCCGTGATATTTTCTATCTGCCACATGATATAAGGATTGAAAAAGCTGTGAATAAATCATGCCTACAAGGTAATTAAGGCTTGTATCTGCATCGGGAATGCAGCAAAACAGTGCCACCTTACGCTCTCCGATAGATGTGAGGTCAAGCTCGTCGGTGTTTGTGAGGTTGGATATTTGCGCGAGATTAAACGCCGAAAGCCGTACCCCTGCGGCAATCAATATTGATTTTGCTGTTTTGCCGGCCGCTTGTCGATAGATATGGTATTGCTTAACGGCGATATGCTCCGGCACACGCATAGCAAGGCGCGCAAACAAAATATCAAGTGGCGATTCGTAGCTTTCATCCTCTTCCTTTACATTTGCGCTCGCTATCATTTCCATTACCGTTGAGAAGTTTTGTTCGTAAACAGGCGCTTCATGAAACAAATACAGCATGAGTGCCTGCAACAATGCTGTTTCGGCTTTTTCCCAAAAAGGGTCTTGCCCCGATGCGCCCTTTGGCGTAGTGCTTTTAATAAGATTTGAAATAAGGCTTAAAACATCCTTATCGTCACGCAGATATGCAAAAGGGTTGTAGCTAAACGAGGTGTCGGGATTGATAAGGTCAAACACGCGGATTTCATAGCCGTGTGCCTTTAACACGCAGCCTGTTTTACGCAAGATTTCGCCTTTAGGGTCGGTACATACAAACGAGGTATTGCATTGCAGCACATTCGGCACACAGTAGCCACGTGTTTTGGCTGCGCCGGAGCCACCGATAACAAGCACATTTAAATTGCGTTTATGCTTAAATCCATCTAGTCCCATTTGAAAGTGCTTTGTAAATATAAGGTTTTCATGCGTGGGTTTTGCCCGATATCTTTTACACATTTCTTTTGCATCGCCCCATATTGCCGAGCCATGCTCCGCACCACGCCTTGTGTTGCGGCGGGAGGAGATGGCTACACAAATTGCAAGTGCATATATTAATGTAAAAAGTAGCAAATACTTTGAGCTTTGCTGTGTGAAATGCAAAGCGATAGGGCCGGCGAGCGCGGCACTAAACGCCGCTAGCATTTCAAGCAAATTCATGCCGGGCGATACTACGTTTGCAAAAATAAGCGCCGCCGTCCATAAAAAGGGCAGCGACATAAGGTAAAGATACCACGGTATTTTTTGTTGTCTATTCAATTTATCGCTGCGCCTCTTTTGCAACCATAGATTTTGCTTTTGTGCCTTGCTTCTTTTGATTTGTCGTAGCTTTTTCTACAGTAGGGCTATGTTTTTCAGCAGATATTTCTTCCGTGGAAAACGCATCGGGCGCAAGTTGCTGTTCTATTTCTCCAAAGCTTTGCTCTACTTGCTTTGTAACAGTATAGGCCGCGTTTTTAACATCGCTTAAAAATAGGCGCATATCCTTTGGTTCTTTTTCACCGCCTTGCATTTCACAAACCTTAGTGAAATTAAACGCAGAGGTATCAAGCCCGCATTTTTTACCGGTAACATAAGCCGCGCAATAAGCACTTGCTGAAAACTCTGCACGAGAGTAATTGCCGTCACCGATATCAAAAGATGCGTGCGCTTGCTCACGTGCAATTGAAAAGAACGCCGCCGTTGCGTCAAGGTCGTTTTTAACGTAAATAGTATGGTCTTTGGGTACATATTGTGCCTGCACATTTGCGGGTAAATTATCGGATAACGCAAGCGGTACATGGCTTTGTGAAACCAGCGCCGCGAGCAGTTCTTCGGGAAAATGTGTTTTGGGCGCTTCCGGCCGGCGGCCCTTAGTTTGGCTAATGTCAAACACCTTGCCAATGGTGTATCCTTTGCCTTGAGTGCCGTCATCACGCTCATAATCTTGCCCTAGTAAAAAGGTGTATCCATGCTCGTTTGAGCGCAAGGAGCGTCCTGCTTCTTTCCACCCTTCAAAGGTTTTCACTTGCCTAATTTCGGGGTTTTGCTTATGTAGCAGTAATAAATTTGCTGTGCGCTGTGGGGAACAATTCGCGGTGAAATCTAGGAACCCACGCAGTGCTTCATCGCTTTGCAACACAGCTTGCGCCGTACTATCCACCTCAAGCCATAGTGTTTCACGTTCACCTTGTTTCATTGCGGCATAATCTTCCTTGGACATACGTGGCGTATCCGCTGCAAGAGCCTCTGCCTTTTTACCGATTAAATTACTTAAATCCATATTTTTATCGTCCTTTCGTCTGTTTCTTCGTTTTCAGTTTGGATGGAGCAGCCACAGATTTTTGCGATTGTCGAGATTTTTGGGCTGGCTTTTTTTGCTCTTGTGCTTGCTCTTTTTTTATGGAACCCAGTGCCTCGCGCACGGACGGCTTTTCGTTATTGCCCTTGTCCGCTGCTAGCGGCTGCAATGAATCGCTGCTGCGCGAGGAACGCTCGGACGGAATCTTGTCCGTAGCCGACACCTCTTTGCCATTCTCCCGCGCGTGCGTAAAATTTTCATCGCCTAGCTTTTCACCGCTAACGTTAAATATATCTTCTAGCTCGCCTGTTTCAAACTCAACATCTCCGTTTTTTGTTTTAATAGTTTCAGTTTTGCTTTTTACCTCGGTACGTACTGTTTTGGCTTTTTCTGTTTCCATAATGGCAGATTGAGTGCCAAGAAAATCAAGCCCCATTGCGTCCATTACGCGGTTTGCTTTTGCCGCATCGTCTGCAAAAACCATAATCTCAATACCGTTTGGTCTTTTCTTATCACGAATTGCCGCAAATAGTAAGCCCCGCATTTTCGCTTCACGTGCAAATTCATGCATGCGCTCGGTTGGTACTGTAAAAAAACGTGTGCTTCTGCCGTCCTTTACCATGCGCAAAATCCTTGTTTTGCCGCGACTCTTTTTTTGATCCTTTAATAGCGCTATAAGGAACAGCCCTAAATTTTTGGCAGCAAGCCCCGATAGCTTTAACACTACCTCTGTTCCGTCAAGGGAATAGCGCACAACTTGGTCTGCTACTTCGCCGCCTTGGTTCATAACAATCAACTCCTGTTTTTTTTGTATTTTTTCTGCTGTAATCGTAAATTTTGTTGCTTAGATTTTTCTGTTTCGCGTTCTTTTTTCTGTGTCGCTTCTAATGCTGTGGCACTAAGATTTTTCTGCATTTGCAAACTATGCACTTCAATATCCTTGCACAGCTTTATCTCTCGACGCAATGCTGTGATTTGCTTTGTTAGCTGCGTTGCTTGCGAAGTTGCCGCTTCGTTTCGATAGATTTTATGCCGTGCTTTTACAAGTGTTTCTATTTCGGTTTCAAGCGGCATACGGTACGCCGTGAGCTGCTCTTTGCTGTTAATTTTGTGTAATGATAAAAATTGCATCTGTGCGATGCGTTTATCAAGGTATCGAATATCCTCACGCAGAGCAAAGCTCTTTGTTTTCGGCTTTCGTTTCAGCACGCCCATTTTGTAAAGATAAGAATAGTAAAGGACAATAAGACCGTGCAGCTTTTTTGCGGGTTTGCCGTGCGTGCGCAGCTTGCCATATTTTACCGTGGACAACACTTGCTCTTTTTTTGCAGTTGATAATGCGTGCTTTGGGTATAGAATACGCTGGGTGATAGCGTCGGGCGTGTAATTTGCACCAAGTGTTTTAAACCGCACAGGGCGTTCCTTTCCTATTGGGCGCAGGGTAGCGTATTTGCCGCCAAAGCGCAGTGAATATCCTTTTTCTTCAAGCACCACACAAAATTGCCGCCATGTAAATGCTGCACAAACTGCATCATCTATGTCTTGGCGAATAAGGCTGCGCCATGTGGGTTGACCACCTTGCTCTGCAAGCCACTCGGTGTACTGCTTTGAGCCTTGCTGCGATTTTTCTGTGGTGATAACAGACAGAGCATTTTCCTTGCAAAGCGTATCAGACATCTGCCTAATTTGTGTAAAATAGCTTTTAGCATTGCTATGATATTTTTTGCCGTTTGTAAGGCTGACGGAATTCCACACGATATGGTTGTGCAGATGCCCTGTGTTGAGGTGAGTGCTAATGACAACCTCGTATTTATCACCGAGAATTTCAGCAGCAAGCTCTAGCCCGATTTTGTGTGCAAGCTCTGGCGTTACCTCGCCTGCTGCAAAGCTTTGCACCAAGTGATATCCTGCAACGCCGCCCATTTTGTGCCACTGCTTTTTGGTGGCTAGCATATCCGCAAAAGCGGTTTTCGTTGTACAGCCAAGGGCACTTTCAAAAATCACTTGTTCTGTTTTATCTCGATTGAGCGCATAGTCAACGGCTTGCTGTAATGAGGCGGCACTTGTATTTGTGTATGTAGGCAACAATTCGCCAACCTCTGCTGGTCGCGTTGTTTTAGCTTTGTCTAGCACATAGTCTACGGAATTTTTAAGGCGGTGCACAGGGATTACACTTGTGTATGCGATACAGGTTTACCACCTCTCTTTTACCTCACACCATATTTCCTCGGCTATTTGCCGCATTGTATCTACACTATTTTGCGTAGCACTGCCTGTGCCGTTTGCCATCTTTGCAAGTTGATTTGCGTTATTGCAAAGGCCTGCAATTTTATGCAGTAAATCGGCATGATGCGTGCATGGCTTTGCTCGTATTTCTGCGCCCATAATTAAGCTGCGCAGATATTCTTCACGAGCAAGGCCGCTGGCGTCTGCTTGATTTTCTAAATATTCAATTTCTTTTGCGTTAAGGTGAAAAGACACAACGTGAACTCTTTTTCGCATTTTAATCACACCTCGTTTTTTTCAGCGTCATGCCCCATGGCAAGGCAGCACATTACGATTAACGCCACTGTTCCACCTGTAAATATTCCGCTGATTAATCCAAAGATAAACATATATTTCACTCCTTTTTTCTACAGTTAAACTCTACACAGGGGTTTGGGGTTTCCCCCAACAAGCGCGTTTGGTCGACCAAACGCTATGCTTGCAAAGACGAGTACGCTCTGAGAAAGTGCTTTTCACCGTCAGCTTGAACGGTTATCATCTGTACCGCTTATCTTTTCTAAGCCCTCTAATGTCGTACATATTAGCTTTAGCCGTTCTGCTGTCGAGATTTCTGTAAGCATTGTTCCGCGAATTTCACTGCCGCATACAACTACCATTCGGCAGCGGCGAAGCCAAAGCTGCGACATTTGCGCTGCGTCACGACGTTCCTCTGCAATATCGTAATCTAAAAACTGCGATAGATTAAGTTTTGGGCAAACAGGAACATATCCGAGAGAATAAACTCTGCGGCAATATTGCCGCAGGCGGCGCATGGGAACATCGTCCTGTGCACAAATAAATGCAAATGCTTTTTCCATAAAGGTAAACTCCTTTTTTATTTTAGGCATCCAATAGGACACCCTGTTTGGTTGATATTGGTGGCAAGGGCATCCATGTGTACACCCTTGCCGCTGTCTTACTGTGTATCAGTGCCTTGCGTTTCGTTACGCTCGTTGAGAGCTTTGCGCATTTTTTCTACGCCGCATTTGTAATATGCATCGGTTACTTCAATTCCCACGGCTTCGTAGCCCTCAAGCATCGCCGCAAGAACAGTGGTTGCCGAACCTGCAAATGGGTCGAGAATGCGGCCGCCCGGTTCTACGATTTTTACGATATCACGCATAAGCTGTAATGGCTTTTCCGTTACATGAACACGGTTTTGTGGGTTTGCATAACGGAAAACGCCCGGTAGACAAGCTACCGGGCGACTGATTGGCATAGATCCATTTGAGCCCCACACCACGTATTCAGTTTGTTGACGAAACCGCCCTTTTTGTGGGCGTGAATTCATCTTATCCCATACGGCAACACCGCGCCAAATCCAGCCCGCCCATTGCAATGCATCGGTAATGCTTGGATATTGCCGCCAATCTATAAACAGGCAGATGGGTGCGCCGGGCTTACACGCTTTTCTCACCTCATAAAGCCACGCCGCCATCCAGTGCGTCCACGAGCGCTGATCCTTACAATCACCGTCAAAATCCGGCAATGCGTTTTCGTCTTTCATGCTGCTGTATTTCTGCACAGTAGAACGGTTTTTTTCGTTTTGTTTCCACCCGCCTGAGGCATAGGGTGGGTCGGTTACAACACCGTCGAACACCCCCGGCTCAAATGCTTTTACAATTTGCAGCATATCGCCGTGCAACAGCGACCAACCATAGTCGCCGGTATGCTCTAATGGGAAAATGCTTTTATCTACAATTTCTAATATAGTATCTTTTTCCTTCATCGTATCATTGTCCTTTCGTTTTTCAATTTTTGCGGCATTGCTTGCACTGCATTTTGTGTTTGTTTTGCCAACTCGCCGTAATCCATGCCCTCGGCCGCTGGCAGATTTTGCACCACCGACAGGTGATTTCCGTATGCTTGTGTAATTTTGTCCGCCGCATATCGCCCTGCGTAATCATTGTCGAAGCACAGCTCTAGCTGCGTAATTTCGGGATGGTTTTTCAAAAAACGTTCAAGTGCGACAGGCGGCTTTGCGCTGCGCTCGGCCGCACCTTGCTTCGGCGCGTAAATGCCGCCAAGTGATAACCGATATTTATTACAGCTTTTTTCGAGGCTCATATGCGCCATTGCGTCAATCGCACTTTCATACAATGCTACGCATTTTGTCGGCACCTTTGGCTTAATGCAAAACCCACAGCTTTTATCGCTGCCGCCTTGTTCGATTTTAAATGGCTTTTTACCGTTATCATAAATGCCACGGAGGGCGGCATATTTTGGCGTGTTGCTTTCATTCAAGCCTACAAAAACGCAATTATGATACGGCATGCTTTCGTATACAATTTGTGCGCTGGCGCAGTATGCAATAACGGCATCACAAATGCCGCGCTCGCGCAGATACGCATACACCTTGTCCATGTTCGAGGCGGATGGCGGTAGCGCAAACACTTTTGGCTCAATAGTTTTTTCGCAAGGGATGTACTGTGGAGCTTCGCCGCACAGTGCTTCCACTGCGGCAACAAAATTTACATTTTCTACGTGTACTAAATAGTCAAGCGCACTTTTTCCGCCTATATCTCTGGATTTCCAGTGCCAGATGCTACTGCTTTCGTTGATTTTAAAGCTATCATGCTCTCGCAGCTCATATTCGCCGTGCCCACATCGCACTAAGCTGTTCGCACGATATCGCTTTAAAAATTCAATTGCACTCATCGTTTTTGCGGCACTGATTTGCTCTTTTGTTACTCCTGCCACAGCTTACAGCACCGCCTCTTTCAACGCTCTTATTTTGTCAATGCGCTCCCATGTAAACTCGCTGCGTCCAAAATGACCGCCTACCGCAGTGCGCTTGTAAATTGGTTTAAGCAAATTGAGCTGTTTTATGATTTCACTTGGAGTTAAATCAAACACAAAAGGAATTGCAGCCGCAAGGCAATCGTCTGCACACACTTTTCCCGTGCCAAAGGTTTCCACCTCTACCATAACCGGCTCTGCCACACCGATTGCATACGCAAGCGTTATTTGACATTGGCTTGCAAACCCTGCTGCTACCATGTTTTTTGCAATATAACGAGCCATATACGCACCGCTGCGGTCTACCTTTGTGGCGTCCTTTCCAGAAAACGCACCGCCGCCATGTGCAGCAATGCCGCCATAACTGTCCACCATTAATTTTCTACCTGTAAGGCCTGTGTCTGCATCAATGCTACCGCACACAAACCGTCCGGATGGATTAATAAGAATGCGCGTATTCTCATCGGGTGGAAACGAGCGCAGTGCAGGAAACAATATTTTGTTGGCAATTTCCCATTGTAGCCAGTCGAGCGGTACATCTGCACTGTGCTGGCAGGAGACGATTACAGTATCAAGGCGAACAGCTTTCCCGTCCTCATATTCCACAGTTACCTGTGCTTTGCCGTCTGGCAGAATGCCTTGAATACTGCCGGTTTTACGTGCGGCTGTAAGTGCCCCCGTAATTCTTTGCGCTAAAACCACAGGCAACGGCAACATCTCTTGAGTTTCGTTACACGCATATCCTACCATTACGCCTTGGTCGCCTGCACCGATTGTGTGTTTTGTAGAAACGCCGTGCCGCATTTCGAGCGAGTTGTCCACGCCTGCCGCAATGTCGGGACTTTGGCGGTGCATATAGCTTTCGATTTTTACTGTTTTTTCATTACACCCTACAAAGCTAAGCACCTTGCAAACAATACCCTCAATATCCGGCTCATGCTTGCTTGTGATTTCGCCTGCAACAATGATATGCCCTTTTGTGGCAAGCACCTCACAGGCTACACGGGAGCTTGCATCGTGCAAAAGGCAATCGTCCAGTACACTGTCAGCTATAAGGTCGCATAGCTTATCGGGATGCCCCTCGGTTACAGATTCTGCTGTATATTTTTTTGTCATTTAAACACTCTCCTATATATATAATGTAAGATAAAAAACAGGAACACCGTTTTTAGCGTTCCTGTTGCCTTGGTTTTTTGCTTTTAGTTGGTTCGGCTTTCGATTTTTCCTTTGCTTTTTCAGCAGACAGTTTTTCGTATTTTGGATCTACCTTAATTGCAAAAACGCCCTCCGGCGTACGTAGAAACATTTCCGGCTGATAAAATTTTTCTTTGTATTTTTTCATTTGCGCAGGTGTTAAATCTGTAAAATCTTCTGCACCCAATCCGCAAATAAAAAACGTACCCGCAATCGCATCGTAATCTTCAAGCGCTCGGTTCAGTGGCAAGCCGTCTAGCTTGCCCTCATCATTACATACGGCGCACACCTTTTCTTGCCACGGGTACACTGCCTCTATTGAGCCGCCTACAATACTTTGCATGGATTTTAGTGATGGGTCAATTTCCGCTTCACGTGCATATTTATCCGGTTCTACAATCAATACTTTCATGTTATTCTTCCTTTCTTTATCGCTCCCGTGAAAATGGGCGCATTTGTTTAAATAAGTTTTGTTGCTGTGGCAACGCATTGCGTGTTTCCTGCACCGACTGCATAATTGGTATTGAGGAGATTTTATTTTCGTAACACCCGCATAAAATACCGTTTAAATACTGCTTTGAGGGCAGGGCAGGCGTATCACGGTATGGTGCGTTCATCGTATACACCATAGCTGTAATCGGGGGCATATTTGCCCCCGATACAGTAATGCTTTTTTTACCGTATAACCGTGGATAACCCTCATACATATCAAGGCTTTTTTCACAGTCTGTGGTAATTTTCCAAAGCACACCGTCTACATGCCTACCTTCTTGCGGTACAATTGTGGCTACACCGCTTTCTTTTTTGCCGCAAAATGCTAGGCGATATCCCCTCACGCTTACAGCTCCAACAACCTTTGCATTTGGGCAGCGATGTGCCATTTGTTCTAAATTCATATTGCTGCCGTAGGCAAAATATAAGTTTTCGTTCAATTTATTTCTCCTAATGTTTATCGTTCCGGCTCCTGCCGCTTTTTTGTTTTTAGACATTCATAGCTGTCCTTGCTGTAGCGCCAAGCCCTGTCGCCCTCAAGATGGCACAGCAGATGCTCACGCACATTTTTGTATTCGGGGCCTATCATGCCAAGGCGCAGCAAAAAAGTTCTAAAGGTAAAGCATGGGTTTTCAGTTATTGGTGTTTTGCTCATATGCGCACACTTTTGATTAATTGCAAGGGCAGAAATAGCAAGTGCCAACGTAATATTAGCACGCACCTCACCTGCATGAAGTGTGCTGTTAAAGCAGCGCCATTCCAAGGTGCCATGTGAGAACACGGCATGTAAATTAAGTGCGTGATATCGTGTTTCATCATAATGGTTAGCGCTGCCGCCGCGCCCGTCATACCAAAGCTTTTTCACCTCGGACATACTTGCGTTTGAGGGCAGCTTTCGCACATTTTTAAGCATAGTTTCGCGCACTTTTTTGCACCATCGCCCTACACGTGATTCGTCTACTTGCAATGCCTTAAACAAAATATCTTCCTTGGAATACATAATCGACAGCGCATTTTTAAGGCTTTGCGGCGTGTGATTTGCAGCATCTATATGCACATGCTGGCCGCACTGCTCGCCAACAATTGCTCCCGCATGCCGCAACGCTCGCACCACATCCTGCAGCTTTTCCATCTCGGAATACTCAAGCTTTGGCGACACCATTTCCACCTTAAATTCGTCATCACTTGTGGAAATATATTCGCATCCTGATTTCTTTTTTGCGCGAATACTGCTGTCATACACAATGCTCCATGTTTTGCCCTCTTGATCTTTCACAACCCATGCGCTATATCTACCGCCCGAATAACTTGCTCTTGTGCCAAAAAGTTCCGCAAGCGCAGCAGCTGCATCTCTGCGTGTAATACCTGTCATTTCTATTTCCGTGCCGTAAAATTGATCTTTTATGTCAATCTTTTATCCCTCCGTTTTAATTCTTCATCTATTGCAAAAATGCGCCTGCCAATGGCTTCCACCACATTCACCGTAACACCGTTGCCCGCCTGCTTGTACAATTGGCTGTCGGAGTGCATAGGCTCAACGATATCAATTTGTGCGTCGTAAAATCCCTGCAATCGCAGACATTCTCGTGGCGTTAAGCGGCGAATTCGTCCTTCTTGTAATACACCCGAACGCTCTCCTTTTCTGTTATGAATGCCGTTATCTTGCCGAGCAATAATGCAACGCGCATTTTCGGTAATTTGCGGTTCGGGGTTTAAATCTATAAACTGCACGGTTGCTTGTGTAGGCACGGTTGTTAATGTATGTGCAATTTGTCGTCCAACACGCCCACGCCTTGCGTTTTGCCCTGCAAAGGCGAGGTCTATGCTGTCGCCTTGATATGCCTTTGTATACCCGGATTTTGTGTTCACCTTAATTGGAACGCCAACATCATATAGCCCTGTTTTACTGCCGACACCGCCCGAAAGTGCGGTTAAGGTGCAGCTTGTGCCGGCGGGATCGTACACTCGCTTTCCTTGCGGTCCGCTAACGAGCTGAATAAGATGCGTTCCAGTTGTGCCTGTGATAGGAAGTATTTTCCCTGCACATCGTTCATCAAGATATCCGACAATATACACGCGTTTTCTTGCTTGGGGAACACCGTGGTCCTTGCTGTTAAGCACCTGCCATTCCACATGATACCGTAATCTAGAAAGCGCATCGAGGATTGCACAAAACGTTTTGCCCCCGTCATGCGAGAGCAAGCCGGGTACATTTTCAAACAGCAAATACGAAGGTCGTTTGCTCTCAGCCAATCGGGCAAGCTCGAAGAACAAAGTTCCTCTTGCGTCCTCAAATCCGAGTCTGTGTCCTGCAACACTGAAACTTTGGCAGGGAAATCCTCCGCAGAGCAGGTCAAAATCGGGCATTGTTTTAGGCTCTGCTTTTGTTGCATCTTCACAAAACCACTCTCCATTCGTATTAAATAAGGCGCGATAGCTACGGTCGGCGTGTTTATCAATTTCACAGTGTCCCACGCACCTAAATCCGCCTGCACGGGTAAAACCCTCTCTAAATCCACCGATACCGCTGAACATATCAATATATCTAATTGTTTTTTTGTCCACGTCCTTTTTTACAGTAATTTTATTTTTAATTGTTCTACTAAAACCCTCGTCTTTGCTGTGTGCAACTTGACAAAAGGTTGTGTACAAGGACAATAATATGTCAAGTTGCTATATTGTTTTGAAAATAAAAAAAGCTGTCCGCAAACTTTCAATAAGTTTATGGACAGCTTTTCGCCAAGGTTTGATTTATACAATCATAGGCAACACCACCTTTCACATCTTTTTTTATTTATCCTCAAACAAACTCCCTACAAAATCAAGCATTTGTAAGGGAATTTCATCATTATTTGCCGCTTGTTCCTTTGATTGCAGCACAGAAATATGCGACAGCTCATCTTGAATAATGCGTCTGAGCATCGTTTCTAGGCTTTTTTCATCAACCTTATGTAAAATAGCTTCTGCAATAAAATTATTTTTTTGTCCATTTGAAACATTTTGAAGCACCTCCCACGCCCTGCGATGCGTTGTTTTAGCTACATTTGGCCTAAACGAAAACGTCGGCCTCGTCATCGGCTCTGAATTTGCCCCAACAGGCGCTCAAACCCCTCTGCGTTAATACGTGCGTCTAACAGGGGAATTGCTCGGCACAGGGCGAATGTGTGGCTTATGTGGCGAGTTATCAGCTTTGCACCACCACCAAGTAAAATTACAGGCATCGCTTTCAAGTCAAACCCCGATTCCATTACCGCAGACAGGAGTCGTTGGGTATATAGTCGCCCTTGGTTTTGAATGATACTTCTCGCTCGTTCGTCTAAAATGCAAGTTTTTCCGTTTAAAACGCATTCGCATTGGGCCTCCGTCACAGACAATCCTACATCTCGCCGTACCTGCTCCAGTGCCTCGTCAATGCAGCGAATCACGCCCATTTCAAGGCTGCGACAGCTTGCGGCGTTCGGCACAGCGTTGTCCAACCGCATAAGGTCAACCGTCCACCCGCCGATGTCCATGAGCAAAACCGATGGTTCATTATTCAAAAGCTCATGATGTAGTGCCAGTGCAGAATAGCCTTGCGGAAACAGTTTTACATCCTCGATGATGATTTCATAGGCTTCGCCCTCGTATTTGAACAGCACAGGCTGAGAGGAACGAAGTAAGTATTTTTTAAACGGTAGCTTATCCCGCCCAAAACTTGTCAGCGGCAAGCCAGCCGCCAACACAATGCTGTTTTTTCGGTTTTCACCTCGTTGCTTAATTTCTTTTGCAATGGCAACGAGTGTGAGTAACCAGTAATTTTCGTTTACGGTTTTGTCACGCTGCAACGGCTGCCGTCCTGTGCCGCAGACATAAAATTTGCCGACGTATTCAAGTGTATTTTGCAGGGTATATGGTTCGCTTTCATAAACACAAACACCCGCTGGGAAAGAAAAGTGTGTAGTTTTAATTGCGTAATAACCGTGGTCAATTCCAATGTTCATTTTTGTGATGTCCTTTCTGTTTTTAAAATTTCGGGTGGTTAGCAGCTTGCCTATATGCCTTATATTTTTCTCCCAGTAGGTAAATAGTAATAGGGGGAGTGTGAGGGGGAAAATCGGCCTTGCCGCACAGCGAAGTTTGTTGCTGATGCAAGTCGCAAATTCCTGTCGTATGGATGTAATTCTTTTCCTAATGGGTACACTTACCCCTTGGAATTTACAGCCCTTTTATTTGAGTTGTTTGTGCGATATATATAAAACCGCCGCAAGCATTTACGCTTGCAGCGGTGGAAAAATAATTATTATTTTGTCAAATTTACAGGTATATAGCAATGTGCGCACACATTGCTATTGCGCATCGGACCTTGGCCTGCGCATAGAATTGCCCTGCGAGGGGGTTATATAGCAACATACAACAAAGTAAAATATCTACATGTCAAGTACAGTTGCTATATGAGCCATCTAAATAGTTATAGTCATTGTTGTGCATTTGCATCTTGCCTTAGAATGGAAGCACCTTCGTGCTTTATCTCCAGAGATGTTTTATGCAATTTTGTTCGTCTTGGTAAGATTGCAGCTCCGCTTTTGCAACGGTTTATTTAATGTATAGTTTGCTTATAAAAACACTATCAAAGAATTACTTATTCTCCAAAATGCTCTTGAAATAAATCACTCTCGATTTCAAAAATTTCTTCAATGGAAATTACCATTCCGTCTGTCATATAAACTGTTTTTTCAAAATCATCAATCTTTTTTACGCAGCCCGTCACGGTTATATAAGCGCCACCGTTTTTTCTGCTGTCGGGCTTATAGTAGGTAATGGTGATTTCGGGATATTCCTCAATACAATCTGTCACAAGGCGTAGCCGTTCATTCAATATGGTTTTTTCGTATTCATCTAATTCAATTTTTGTATCTGTAAGCCTTGCGGTTTCTTTAACTGCATCGTCGTAACCGGTAAGTGCGGCAAAAGGTGAAAATTGAGCCGCACGGTCAAGGATAGACATTTGTGGGTGAGCTGTAGAAACATGGTGGGGTAAATTGATAATATCATCGTAATTATTCATCACGCCTTATGCCCTCCTATTTGCTTATTTCTCTCTATAGTGGTGGCTCCCTCCACTAAAT
>JAVWZM010000041.1:0-19503 GCA_036661035.1 Oscillospiraceae bacterium | reverse complement strand
AGTTGTAAACCATCTCCCCGGACAAAGTGTAAACCATCTCATACTTGACAGAGCCGCCGCCCCTACAGAGGTTGTGGAACACAGTTGTTCTGCAATAGCCCACCCTTGCGCGCCGTCGCGATAGCGCGCGCAACGAATAGAGCCTAAAAAACTGCCGCAATATGCCTTACGGTTAAACGTAAAGCATATTGCGGCAGTTAGTTTTTAGCCTTTGTTCGGTTTCAAGGCAAGCAATAAATTAGAGCCTAATATTAAATGCTATGGTGTAAGGCGAATAAAAGCAAGTTGGCATACTGCAATCTAGCTGCGTTATCCCTACTCTGTAGGGGCGGTGGCTCTGCCCCGCCTGCTATGCTATTACAATGTAATTTGCAATAGTATTATATCTGCCCCATAAAGCTTTGCACTGCAAAAGACACCACCACCACAAGGGCGGATATGATAAACCCATGCAGCATAGGCTTTGCGCCCGAGGTTGCCACCTCTTTAAAATTGGTTTTAAGCCCTATCGCGCCAAGCGCCATTATCATGAAAAATTTGCTTAGCTGCGCCACTCCGCCCTGCACCGCCGGCGGTATCAGCCCTGTGCTTTGCAGCGCAACCATGCCTAAAAACATAAGAATAAAATAAGGGAAAATCTTTTTAATATCCACCTTTTTATGCTCTTTGTGCGCGGCATTTGCTTTTTTTGAATTTATACGTTCGTTAATAAACGAAAATATTAATACAGCAGGTATAATCGATAAAGTTCGCGTAAGCTTTACTATCATGGCAAATGCCCCTGCCGCGTCGCTAAAGGCATAGCCTGCCGCCACCACAGATGAGGTGTCGTTTACAGCCGTGCCAGCCCAAAGGCCAAAACCCATATCGCTCATGCCGAAATATCGCCCTGCAATTGGGAACAAAATCACCATTACTATGTCAAACAAAAATGTGGCGGATATGGCGTATGCCACGTCCTTGTCGTCTGCGTCAATAGTGGGGGCAATGGCGGCTATGGCAGAGCCGCCGCATATGCCTGTGCCTGCGCTGATAAGCCCCGATAGCTTCCAGTTCATGCCGAAAGCCTTGCCTAAAAGATATCCTCCGCCAAACGCCGCCGCAAGAGTAAAGCACATTACAAGCAGCGAATATTTGCCCACCTTCAGCACTTGGCTAAAGCTTAAGGTTACGCCCATTAATATTATGGCAAGGCGCAGCACCTGCTTCGACACAAGGGCGATACCGCCTTTAAATATGGAATATTTTGATATAACAGGGTTTAAAAGCATGCCTATAAGCATGGCGAACACGCCCGCGCTAATGAGGTGGTAGGGAATAAACCCGCTAACATAAGATGCCACTGCACCAAGAAGGGCTGTAAGCACTAGCCCTGCGCCGTATTTTTTTATTGTTTTCAACATAATCACTCCTATGGGTTTGATTTTACCATAGATTAGTGATAAAATAAAATTATCAATTATTATAATATTATAAATAAAGCTTATAGGAGGACCTATGCTGGATTTCAGGCACGAAACCTTTTTAGTGCTTTGCCGTTTGGGCAGCTACACCAAAACAGCCGAGGAGCTGCACATGACACAGCCTGCCGTAACGCAGCATATTAAATATTTAGAGCAAATGTACGGTTGCAAGCTTTTGCATTACGACGCGCGCGCTCTTACCCTTACCCACGCAGGGCAAATTTTGCGTCAATTTGCAAGCACTATGCGCGCCGACAGCAACCGGCTTGCCAAAATAATGTCCGAGGCAAACGAGGCGCAAACGCCCCTTTGCTTTGGCGCCACCCTTACAATAGGCGAATATGCCATGCCAAAGGTATTGGCAAAGCTTTTGCCGGAAAACCCAAAGCGCAAAATAACAATGCTTGTGGATAATACCGAAATGCTTTTGCAAAGGCTGTGCGAAGGCGAGATAGATTTTGCGCTACTGGAGGGCGTGTTTGATAAAGAAAAATATGCCCACGAGCTTTTGTCTAAAGAAGCGTTTATACCCGTGTGCGCAAAGGGCATGTTTGAAAACAAATCTCTTGAAATGGCGGAAATTTTACCTCAAAGTTTAATTTTGCGCGAAAAAGGCTCAGGCACAAGGGATATATTAGAGCAAGTTTTGCGAGAAGAAAACCTTGGCATAAACGCATTTGGCAGCGTGTGCGAAATAGGAAACATGAGCGTAATTAAGCAATTGGTGGCAAAAGGCCTTGGCATTACCTTTTTATATAAAATCGCCGCTTTGGCAGAGCTTGAAAATGGCACTCTGGAAGAAATAAATCTGCGCGGCTTTTCCGCATATCGGGAATTTAATTTTGTTTATCTTAAAAACAGCTTGCACCGCGAGGAATATACTACCGTATTTAATGCAATTAAAGGAGATTATAATGCCGACAAGCCTTGAAATATTAAAAGAAACCTTTGGCTATGATAAATTTTTAGAGGGGCAAGAGCCGCTTATAAACAGCATACTTTCAGGACGCGACACCCTTGGGGTAATGCCTACGGGCGCGGGCAAATCCCTTTGCTTTCAGGTGCCTGCGCTGATGATGCCCGGCATTACCCTTATCATCTCGCCCCTTATATCTCTTATGAAAGACCAAGTAAATGCTCTCACACAGGCAGGTGTGCGCGCGGCATTTATCAATTCTTCCCTTACAGAGCGGCAGATTTCTCTCGCCTTGCAAGGCGCCGAAAGCGGCATTTACAAGCTTATTTACATAGCCCCCGAACGGCTTATGTCGTCGGATTTTCTCTATTTTGCACAGCATGCGAATATTTCTATGCTTACGGTGGACGAGGCGCACTGCATTTCCCAGTGGGGACAAGATTTTCGCAAAAGCTATGCCCGCATACCGGAATTTCTCGCTTGCCTTGCAAAGCGTCCTGTAGTGTCGGCGTTTACCGCTACCGCCACTCAAAAGGTGCGCGAGGATATCGTGCGGCTTTTAGAGCTTGTAAACCCTACGGTGCTTATCACGGGGTTTGACAGGCCGAATTTGTATTTTGAAGTAAAAAAGCCGGCGAACAAGCTTGCCGCCCTTTTGGAGTTTTTGCAGGATAAAAAAGATAAAAGCGGCATAGTGTATTGCTCCACAAGAGCCGCCGTAGAAGAAGTGTGTGCCGAGCTTTGCGCAAATGGCTACAGCGCGTCACGCTATCATGCAGGGCTTTCCGATAAAGAACGGCACTTAAATCAAGACGATTTTCTGTACGACAGAGTGCAGATAATGGCGGCGACAAACGCCTTTGGCATGGGAATAGACAAATCCAACGTGTCCTTTGTGGTGCATTATAATATGCCAAAGGATATCGAAAGCTATTATCAAGAGGCAGGGCGCGCAGGGCGCGACGGACAGGCGGCGGAATGTGTTTTGCTGTATAGCGGCCAAGACGTGCGCACCAATATGTGGCTTATAGAAAACGCACGCGACAAGGAATATCCCGACGGCGAAACAGAAGAAATATTAAAAGAGCGCGACCGTAAGCGTCTGCGAGAAATGACGTTTTTCTGCGCTACGGGCGACTGCTTGCGCGCATATATATTAAAATATTTTGGCGAAACACCCGAAAGCTTTTGCGGCAACTGCGGCAACTGCAACCATAATTTTGAAACGGCGGATATACGCGCCGAGGCAGAGCTTGTGTTATCCTGCGTTAATAGCGTGCATGGGCGTTTTGGCAAGGGCATGATATCCGAGATTTTGCGCGGCTGTAAAACCCAGAGGCTTTTAAGCTTTAATTTAAACAAGCTTGCTTGCTACGGCAAATGCAAAATGGGCGACAAGCAAATGCGCGAGATAATAGATTTTCTTTTGCTTGAGGGTTATCTTGTAAAAACAGACGCCGAATATCCTGTAATACAAATAGGCACGCGCCAATTGGATAGCGGCGGCGAGCCACTTTTGATGAAGCTGCAAAAGCAAAGCGAAGAAACCGCCACCGCGAGGAAAAGCAAAAAAACCTCTGCCTCTCACGGCGTAAACGAGGGTGCGTTTGCCCGACTGCGCGAGCTGCGCCTTGAGATAGCAAAAGAGCAGCATGTGCCCGCATATGCAGTGTTTCCGGACAGCACCCTTGTAGATATGTGCGCAAAGCTGCCGCAAAACGAAGCTGAGTTATTGCAGGTTTTAGGCGTGGGGCAAGTAAAGCTTGCCAGATACGGCGAACGCTTTTTGCGCGAAATAGCAAAGCTTGCGCAAGGTCAGCCCAAAAAGCCATATAGCGAAAGCACCCAAAGCCCCACAAGTGCAAGCCCGGCTGACGCCCCAAACGCTTTGCCCGGCAAGGCGTCTACACAGGCGGTAACCATTACCGCCGTTGCCGATATAATAAACTGCACTGCTGTGCAAAACGGCGGCGAAAAAGCTACAGCCCGAAAGCTGAACACATGGCTTATAGAAAACGAATATCTCGAAATGCAGGATATAGACGGCAAGGCCTTTAAGGTGGCAACACAAAAAGGCATAGACGCAGGTATATACACCGAAAAAAGAATAATACGCGGTGAAAATTGCTATGTAAACATGTATAAGCAGGCGGCACAGGAAATGCTGATGAAAAATAGCTGCGAAGAATAATTGCGTTCTTTGCCTTATCAATAACGGCTTATTGCCTTGGTGTTTACGTGCATGCTTTATACTCGCAAGTAGCGGTTTATGGCTCGGTTATTTATTGCAAAGCTTTACTTATAGAGAAATTTATTTATCAAAAAAAGCGTGATATTAAAACAATTAATCTGTTTTAATATCACGCTTTAAATATAATTAAGCTATTTTCTAAAGTATGCAATGCCGCATGCGCCGGGGCCTGCGTGGGTGCCTATTACCGCACCAATAGGCGAAACCAGTGGCTTTTGCATGTGCAGATTTTGCGTTACAAAGCGCATAAACGGCTCAAGGCCATGGCGCTTTCCTGTATATCCAAGGCTGATGGGATAGTTTTCGTCTATGCCGCCGTTTGCCTCTATCAGCTTAAATATAGTTACATATGCGCCCGGCAAGCCCCTTGCTTTACCTGCTACGCCCACCTTGCCCTCGGCTACCTCTACTACGGGCTTTATGCCTAAAAGCCCCCCTGCCACAGCCGCCGCGCCCGATAAACGCCCACCCTTGCGCAGATATTTAAGGTCGTCCACCACGGCATATACGGATATTTTCCCCTTTGCCTCGTTCAGCGCGGCTACTATTTCTTCGGCGCATACGCCGTCGTTTCGCAGTGCCGCCCCACGGCGCACAAGTATTTGCAAGCCAAGTGTTGCCGCAAGGCTGTCTATCACATAAATATTCTCATAGCCGCACACCTCTTTGGCGATATTTGCGCTTTGGTACGTGCCCGAAATAAAGCTTGAAAGGGTGATGCAGATAACGGTATCTCCGTTTTCCTTTGCGGCTTCAAAATGCGTTAGAAATTTTTCGGGGCTTGGCTGGCTTGTGGTGGGCAGCTTTGGCGCGTTTTCAAGCATTTCGTAAAAGGTTTCCACAGGCAAATCCTCGCCGTCTTCAAAATGCTCGTCGCCAAAGGTTACGGTTAGCGGCACTACGTCAATATCCAGTTCCCGTGCATCTGCCTTTATAAAATCCGCAGTGGAGTCTGTAATAATTTTTATCATAATAATAATCCTCGTTTCAAAAAATACAGTATCTTTATATATTATCCTTTGCCGATATCGGCAAGCTTATTCGCAAAATTCGTTTATTTACAAGCCCTTGAAAAACATATGCAAAGAGCCAAGCGCCTGTGTAAGGGCGCACATTTCGCCCTCGCTAAGTGTGGCAGAGGCATTTGCTACCAGTTTTTCGTGGAATTGCTCGTGGGCGCGCAGTGCATCTTTTGCGCCCTCGCACAGGGTAAGCTGCACACGGCGCTTGTCTTTTTCGCCGCGCTCGCGCCGCACAAAGCCCTTTTGCTCCAAGGTTTTCACCGCAATGGTAAGCGTGCCTGCGGTAACGCCAAGTGCCTGCGCTACCTCCGCCATGCCGCAGGGTGCCTCGCTGCCAAGGCGCGAAATAACCTCAAGCACGTGCATTTCCGATACGGAAATATTACTATATCCGCTTTTATTTATATTTGTTTCTTCCAACCGCAAAATATCATTAAACACGTCAACAAGAAATTCGTTGAGTAACGCCTCATTCTTCGTCATATCCTGTGCCGATTTTCTACTGCTTATAGCATTTGTCAAAATGCTATATTAACGCAATAGCAAATTAGCTTTAAGCCTCCTTTATACTTTGATGTTCAAACTATTTTACAGTTTACATTTATTTGCGGTAAAAGTCAAGAATTTATTTTGAAGTTCAAAATAAATTCACATTTGGAACATCAAAATTTAAGAGCAGCATCAAACGATGCTGCCCTTTGTATTTCTTATAAATTTAAGTGATAAATTCCAAAAATTCATCACTGGAAAGAGGCTTTGAAAAATAGAACCCCTTACCAATGGTGCAGCCAAAGCTTTGAGCGATTTTTACACGTTCCTCTGTTTCCAGTTGTGTAACCACTACTTTAATGTCAAGCGAGCGTGCAAGCTCCAAAAAATTCCTTGAATAAGCACCGCTGCGCTCAGAATTGTAACCGCCGTCAAAAAAGTGAAAATCCAATTTGATAATGTCGAAGGGCAATTTGCGTAGCAGTGATAAAGCGATGGTGTCGGTTTCGGCAAAATGCCCCATGCTTAGCAAAAACCCTTTTTTGTGAAGATAATTCATTTTTTCAACAAAAGCGTCATTGTCTTCAAAAAGCAAATTATGCTCCGGCAACTCAAGCTCCAGCAAAACGGGAGGAATATCATATTTTGTAACAAGATTTACAAGCCTGTCAATAAAATCTGTGCGGTGAACATTCAGCGGAGAAAGGTTTATGGCAAGGGGAACCGTTAATATACCGTTATCCAGCCAGTATTGTATCTTTTTGCACGCCACCTCTATCATGTACAAATCCAAATCCACAATAAGCCCAACAGACTCCAAAAGGGGTATAAATTGGTGTGGCCTTAAAAGCCCATAGGTGGGGTGCTGCCAGCGCGCCAATAATTCGCTGCCTACAACCTTGCCTGTATTAATGTTTACAATGGGCTGATAATACGGCACAAACTCGTGCTTTTCCCATGCTGATGCCGCATCTTTTTTCAACAATTCAGCCATAGCCCAGTTTGGCCTTTCGTCCTCGTCTAGCACGGCGCAAGCCTCGGCAGATGTAAGGGTGCTATGCAATACTTTGCGGTCAAGATAAAGTAAAATATCCGACATATTGGTTTTGCCGTCGTTATCCTCAGACAAAAAATAAACGCCATACAACAATAAAAAATCGTATGTATAATCAGAGCCGCTTATATGAATATTCAGCTTTTCGGCATTTTGCAAAAAGGATTTCAGGACGCTTAAAAACGCGGCTTTGTTTCCTGCGCGCACCATTAGCACAATATGGTCAAAGGCAACACGATATGCCTGCCCGCCATGTTCACACGCAAATGTTACTGCATTTTGGCAAAAGTTTGTTAAAATCTTATCCGAAACAGATGAGCCAAACAGGTTATAAAGCTCCATAAAGCGGCTTAGATGTATGGAAACCATTGCGCAATTATCTATTTCAGCTAGGTTTACCTTGTCCGCGATAAATTTTGTTTTGTTGCCAAGCCCCGTTAATCGGTCGTAGTTTGTAAAGCGTGCTTTTTTACATTCCTGCATGCGGCGCAGCTTTAAAAAAGCGTACAAAACCACAGAAAAACAGCAGGCAAATAAAACGCAAAGTATTGATAATATAACAGTTAAACCCATTAAAACAATCCTTTCATTGCAAAGATGTTAGTACGTGCGGAAAACAATCCTGTCTTGTATTCTAGACACTACACAGCCGGGCTTTTGTATATCGTTTTTATACGTTATTCCGTCTATTGTAAAGCTGACATTTTGGAAAATAACGTCAGATACCTCTATACGGCGTTTGCGCTTTCTTTGCTCATTGGTTTCGGCATTTTCCATTTCAAGCACATCAATGGCGCGTTCAAAGCGTATTTTGGTTACTACGGCACGGCACAGCATTACTTCCGGCGGTGCAATGTCTAGGTGAGATGCAGCCGCAAATTCGGCAACATCATTAAGCCTTGCGATAGTTTCTTTATATTTAGCGATAGTAAGCATATTTTGCGCTTTCTTTTTGCCAAAAGTGTCCGGATCGCTCACGCTTACATTAGTGGGCAAATTCGCCTCGTTGCCTATCTGGTTTGCAAGTATTGTTTCGCCTGCGGTGCAAGAGCCGCCGATAATCCGACCGCATTTACCAAGCAGATGCACAGAGCGCGCGCTTTCTACGCTGGAGTTTAATATGGTGTCGGCATACACATTTCCCTTTGCCTGTATGCGAGCATTTTCAATATAGAAAGCACGCACATTGCCATCGGCAACTATAAGAGCCTTGCCGCTTCCCTTTATGCCGTCGCTGATGGATATATTATTTCCCGATACAAGCACCGCGTTTTCAGCAACGCCGTCTATGGTAATATTACCGCCCGCGCGCACGGAAAACCCACTTGCCACATCGCCTCTTACGTGTACACTGCCCACAAACAAAATGTTGCCTGTAGAGGAATTTACATTATCCACAGTAAGAGTGCGCCTTACGTACACGGTTTTGCCTTTAAGAAACACCTGCCCGTTGCAAGAGGCGTACAGCTTTGTTCTGTCGTCGGACAATATGGTGTTTACACCGCACACAAGCCCGGAAGAAGTGCCTGAGCGCCCCGTTATCACATCTCCGCATACGGAAACACCGGGAACCCCAACAGTGGAACGCACAATGTCGCAAAGCAAATCGCCTTGCTTAACGTTGTGTATAAAATTAAGGTCTTTGTAATCGGCAATGCCACGCTCGTCTATTTGGGGCATAAGATCCGTATTTACGTTAAAACTGTAGGTTACTTTTCCGTCTATGCCGGGAGAAGGTGCTTTGCCTTGAGCTATTTTTATTTTGCGCTTGTAAATAGGCCTTTCCACTAGCCTTGCAATATAATCTTCCTTTATGCCATACACAACGCCGCTTCGTAAAAGCGCTGTGCGGATATCCTCCTCGGTAGGGGGCGAGGCGCCTTCCTCGGGCGGCTCTATATAAATATTCGCCTCGGTTATGGATTTATCGAAAGAAATGGTAATAAGCGCTTCGCCGTCAGTGCGTGCCGTAGGTACATTATATACTTTTACCGCCTCTAACTCTTTGCGGCTATTCGCTATTTCCATTGTGGCAACAAAGTCTGTAAGCTCGGTCATAAGTAAATCCTGTGCTAAAAGCACATCGGAAATAAGCATTTCCATATCCATCTCACACACTTTGTCAAGGTCGAGCCCCATCAGGGTAGGGTCCAGCAATTGATGCATCATCAGCGCCTTATTGTAGGCTTTGCCAAGATGTGTGCGCATTATTTCGTCGCACAGCAAATCTTCTATTTGAATAATACCCTGCTCACTATTTTTCATAAGCGGCTCTCCTTTCCATAGCTTTAAAGCAGATGGATAAATGTATAAGCAAATGCGTTATCACTCGATAAGCGCATTTTTAGTATCAAATTAAAATCCAAGGCCACCAAAGCTGCATTTGCTGCAATAACAAACGCTTAGATATTGATATTAAACGCATATATAAAGGCAAAACACGCTAAAGTCAAAATGCGATAATTTTAATTAGAAAAAAAGCTATAAACAAAACCAAAATTATAGCCGCACCAAAATCCGAACGCAAAAAGAACATTTATAACTGCAAAATGTTTAAACGCTTTACACATTTTATATAATCGCTGTAAACACGCTAAATTTTAAACGAAAAAACAAGACGATGCGAAAGCTTGAAAAGCGGATAAAGCATGAAAACATTAAAAATATTTTAAAGTTACATTTGAATTAATTATATGCGGAAACAGTCAAAAAAGTCAATAGTTTTCGTCGCAAAAGGTTAAATAAACGCAAAAAATGTCAAATTATGCGAATAGGGCAATATGTACATTAAAATTTTATAGTGGTATAATAACCGCAAGCGGTTTTCTCGCCGCTAAAGCGGCAACCGAAAACATGGCGAATTATACCATAAAAATAAGATTTTTATGATACAATAACCGCAAGCGGTTACTACACGCTCGCGGCGCGATTACGTATGCCGTTTTTTCGCAGCTAATCACTTAACGCTTACAAGGCGACTATTTTGCTGTTGCTTTGTAGGGGCGGGGCTTTGCTCCGCCCGCGGGATAATCATACGGCAAAGCTGGCGGATATGGTACAATAATTAAGCACCTAAATAATCAGGCGTAATGGGGCAATTATCGGCTTAAAATGCCTTGCTATATTTCTCTATAATAAGGCCTTTTGGCGGCTTGTATTACGCTCGGCAAACAAAACTCTTGCAATTGCGTCAAGAGCATAATCAATATCATTTGGAGTTGTGCTAAAGCCAACGGAAAAGCGCACCGTGCCCTCGGGAAAAGTGCAAAGGGTTTTGTGCGCGCTTGGCGAGCAGTGCAGCCCACAGCGTGTTAAAACACCAAATTCGCTCTCCAGCTTAAAAGCGATGTCGGCGTTATCAAGCTGTGTAAAGTCCAAGGATATCACGCCCACTCTTTTGGCTAAATCTTTGGTGCCGCAAAGCCGCACGCCATCTATATCGGAAAGCCCATTGAGAAATTGGGCAGTAAGGGCAAGCTCGTGGCGGCGCAATGTGTCAACGCCTGTTTTTAAAATATAATCTACAGATTGATGCAATCCGTAAATGCCCGGAATATTCGGCGTGCCTGCCTCGAACCTGTCCGGCATATAGTGGGGCACAAGCTCCGAATCAGAGGCGCTTCCGGTGCCGCCGGATATAATCGGTTCAAGCTTTTCGCAAAAATCCTTAGACAGCATCATTGCGCCTATGCCTGAGGGGCCAAGCAAGCCCTTGTGCCCCGGCACGCATAATGCGGAAAGCTGAAATTTTTCAAAATCAACGGGATAATGCCCTGCCGTTTGCGCGGCATCAAGCACAAAAGCAATGCCATGCTTGTGGCATATTTTGCCCACTGCCTCGGCATCTTGCAGGGTGCCGCATACATTAGAAGCGTGCGCCATCACCAAAAGGCGAGTATTGCTTTTTATAAGGGGTAAAATATCACAGGGATTAAGCCGCCCATCACAGTCGCATGGGATACGGCTAAAGGAACAGCCTATTTCGCTTAGCTGTTGCAAGGGACGCATTACGGCGTTGTGCTCCATGCTGCTTACAATGCAATGGTCGCCCGGGCGCAAAAAGCCCTTAATAACCATGTTTAAAGCGGCTGTGGCACCGCAGGTAAGCACTGTGTGCGTGGGGGACGAAAAGCCCAAAAGGCGGCAGAGCATCTCGCGCAGTTCAAGAGCCTGTAGCCCCACATCGCGCGCGCTGCCGTAAACCGAGCGGTTTATCGTGGCACCGATATTGTCTATATAATTGCACATTGCAGCCGAAACACCGTCGGGCTTCGGATAAGATGTAGCAGCATTGTCTAAATAAATTGTTTTCAAAATAAATCCTCCAATTGCAAAGGTATAAGTTTCTATAAAAATCATAACACGAAAGTACTACTTTGTCACGTTTTTGAAACAAAAATCTGAAAGCGAGAAACATGCATGATTAATGTTAATTTAAAGCAACTTGAGGCGTTTGTGGCAGCGGCGGAATTGAATAGCTTTTCCCGCGCAGCACAAGAAATATATCTTACACAATCTACCGTCAGCGCCCATATCAGCCGCCTTGAGCATGCTTTGGGCGTGTCTCTTTTTGCCCGTGACGCCAAGAAAAAAATAGAGCTTACCGAGGACGGCAAAAACGTGTATCTGCGTGCAAAAGATATTTTAAACAGATGCGAGGAGCTGCAAAATCTGCAAGATATGCACAGTAGGCAGCTTTTGATAGGTGCCTCCACGGTGCCGGCGCAGCATTTGCTTCCGAGCATTATGTCGGATTTTCTTAACAAGCACGACGACTGCCGATACATATTAAAGCGCGGCGACAGCGAAAAAATACACGAGCTTTTGCACACAGGCGATGTGCGCATAGGCTTTGTGGGCGCTGCGCCTAATGCCAAAGAGTATTTGTATCACACGCTTTTAGAGGACGAGTTGGTGCTTGTTACGGCGGCAAATAAACGATACAACGAGCTTTTGCACAAAGACGTAACAGGCACGGAGCTTTTGACGGAGCCTATTGTTTTGCGCGACGATAGCTCAGGCACGGTGCAGGCACTGCATGCATATTTAAAGAAAATCCATTTTAAAGAGGAAAGCCTCAGGATAGTGGCGCGCAGCGATAACCCCGAAGCTATCAAAAAAATGGTATCTGCGGGAATGGGCGTTTCGGTGTTTTCGGCTCTGGCGGTACAAGACGAGATAAAGGCAGGCAATCTGCTTGCCTTTTCTATGGACAGCGAGGGCGTGTACCGCAAGATATATCTGGCGCAAAGGCGCGACACGCAGCTTACTCGTGCGGAAAAAGAGTTTATTACCTTTGTGCGCGGAGAGACTAAAAAGATTTAATATCGCAATAAACGATAATAAACAGTTTGTTATCGCAAATACAGATTGGCAAATAACTCTGATAGCATATATAATCAAAAGTAATACTAATGCGCCGTGCAAAAATAGGCGAATTTGGTTATAAAATGGTGTTAGAGGAGAAAACTAATGAAAAAAGCGAACTGGATGGTTGTACTTGCCGGTGCCGTGGTGGGCATTGCCGCGGTACTGCTTACAGCCCTTGGCAACCCTGCAAACATGGGGTTTTGCATTGCGTGTTTCCTGCGCGACATTGCGGGCGCGGTGGGCATGCACTCTGCCGCAAAGGTGCAATATGTGCGCCCTGAGGTAATAGGCCTTGTGCTTGGCGCGTTTATAATGGCGGTTGCCACACGGGAGTTTAAGGCAAAGGCAGGCTCGTCGCCTGCAATACGTTTTGTTTTGGGCGGGTTTGTAATGGTGGGGGCGTTGGCGTTTCTGGGCTGCCCCTTGCGCATGGTTATTCGCCTTGGTGGGGGAGATTTAAACGCGCTTGTAGGCCTTTTGGGCTTTATAATCGGCATTTTAATAGGCATATTCTTTATGAAAAAAGGCTTTTCATTGCGCCGAGCATACGAGGTGGGCAAGGCAGAGGGCATGGTAATGCCGGCTGTAATGGCAGGGCTTTTGGCTTTATTTGTTTTAGCACCGGCTATGTTTAAAAGCAGTGAGGCAGGCCCCGGCTCTAAGCATGCACCCATGATTATCGCCCTTGTGGTAGCGATTATTGTTGGCGCACTTGCACAAAGAACACGTCTTTGCATGGTCGGCGGCATACGCGACAGCTTTATGTTTAAAGATTTTAAGCTGCTTTACGGCTTTATTGCAGTTTTTGCCGCAGTGCTTGTGGGCAATTTGATTATGGGCAACTTTCGTCTTGGCTTTACAATGCAGCCTATAGCCCATAGCGCACATTTGTGGAACCTTCTCGGCATGGTGCTTGTGGGCTGGGGCTCTGTGATGCTGGGCGGCTGCCCTTTACGCCAATTAATTTTGGCAGGCGAGGGCAATGGCGACTCGGCAGTTACGGTGCTTGGCATGGTTATGGGCGCGGCACTTGTACATAATTTTGGCCTTGCAGGCAACCCCGATGCGATGAACGAGGCAAAGGAATTGGTGGTTGGCGGGCTTTCTGTGGCAGGCAAAATTGCTGTAATATTAGGGCTTATAGTGTTTTTGATAATATCCTTTATGAATTTGCCTAAGGAGGAAAAACAATGATAGACGCAAGAGGGCTTTCGTGCCCAATGCCTGTTGTAATGGTACAAAAGGCGGTAAAGCAAGAAGCACCTACTTCCCTTGAGGTGCTGGTAGACAACGAGTGCGCAGTGGAAAACGTGACACGCTTTGCCAAAAGCTGTCAATATGCGGTAGCTGTGGCAAAAGACGGCAGCGATAGCCGCATAACACTTACAAAATGATGGAACAATACTTGGCTACCTTTCATACACATCTTGCCGCTCTGCGCACAGACCGTAGCTTGCGTGGGTGTGACGTTACATCGCAGATGATGCCTGTGCCGCGCGTTTTAAGCTCCTCTTGCGGCACCTGCGTGCGCTATACCGCAAGCACGGCGCATCTTGACCAAATGGACGCCGATGTAGAAAGCGTTTATCGTATTTGCGCAAACGATACATATGAACAGCTTTGCAAAAATGATTAAAAATTTTATGCAAAAAATAGCGGAATATGATGCAAAATAAGATTTTTGTGATACAATATATTTAAGACTTATATCTGGGCAGTGATTATGCAAATTACTGCCCGGATTTTGTTGCACTTGCACGCTTTGAGTGCAACGGCGCCTTTTTAGATAAAGAGCAATGTATAGCAAATTGTCTTGACACGCAGGGCTTTTAAATAAAATACAAGTGGCTATATTTAACACAGTATATTGTAGGGAACGGTCTTGACCGTTTCGCTCTTATGAGCTTTGCACTTCTCTAATGTAAAATCAGTACAGGAGGGGCCTTTTTTTGAAACTGCGTAATATATTTGTACCTTCCGCACCGCCCTCAGACGCACAAATGCGCACAAGCTCGCGCACATTATTGGCTGAGGGTGCCATAGCAAGCTCGCTGTTTGCCCTTGGCACGGGCAACTTTTTAGCCGGCTATCTCACCTTGCTTGGCGCAACGCCTGCGTTTTGCGCCATGGTTGCCACATTGCCACAATTTGGCTGTGTGTTGCAGCTTGTTTCGCCGTTTCTGTTTGAAAAGCTGCGCTGGCGCAAGCTTACCATAATAATAGGCTGCTTTTGCTTTAGGTTTTCCATTGGCTTTGCTGTGTTGGCACCGATATTGTTTAAATCTACAAACGCAAGGCTTTCGTTTATGTTTGCGCTTTACCTTTTTGCTTTTATGGCGGCAGGGTTTATCACGCCGGGGCTGAACAGGTGGGTAATGGAGATAGCGCCTGAGCAAAAGCGCGGCGCGTATTTTGCTATTAAAACAATAATAGGCTCTGTAACAAATGCTGTTGTGGCACTGATAATGGGTAGGCAACTTGATTATTTTATAAGTAGCGGCAAGCCGTACATAGGCTATTTTGTCGTTTTTGGCACAAGCCTTGTTATGGCTATAATAGATACAGTGCTTTTGTGTACCATGAAAGAAAAGCCGTCGCTGTCGCCTGCAAAGCTTAACCTTGCCTCTCTTGCCATGCCACTGCGCGATACCAAGTACCGAGGGTTTATACTGGTGCTGATAATATGGTCCTTTACCATAGGCCTTGGCACGCCGTTTTTGCCTGTGCATTTGTTGCGCAATTTGCAGCTAAGCCATACCTTTATTACAGCCATGGGCATCGCCTCGGCGGTGGCGGCAATGCTTGGCACTTGGCTTTGGGGGCGCATGGCAGACAGATATTCGTGGCAAAAGGTGTTTCAAAACGCAGGGCTGGTGGTGGCGGCAGGATATATTTGCTGGGGCTTTGTGTCTAAGGAAACAGCGGTGTTTGCGGCACCTGTAATTATGTGTGCGGTAGAGGGCTGCAACGGCGCGTTTAATACGGCAAGCCTTAATTTGCAGTATTTTGAAAGCCCCCAAAGCGGCAAAACCGTATATCTTGGGGTTACCTCTGCCCTTGCAAACATTTCAAGCGTGCTTGCAGTAATGGCAGGTACGTTAATCACTACCTTGCTTTCGCCGATAATAGGCGAAGCCACATTTAATGTTTTGCTTACCTCAAGCGGCATATTGTGCGTAGCCGTGCTTATGACATATAGGCTTTTGTACAAACATTCCCACGCAAATATAAGATAATTACCGCAATGCGCATGCATACAAAAAGAGAACGGGAGTTTAATTTATGTTTGATTTGCTGATAAAAGACGGAATAATTGCAGACGGCAGCGGCGACAAAGCCTACAAGGCGGATTTAGCCGTGTTAAATGGCAAAATTGCAGAAATAGCACCACAGATTAATGCGCCTGCAAGGCGTGTTGTAGATGCAAAGGGCAAGCTTGTAACGCCGGGTTTTATCGACATACACCGCCATGCTGATGTAAATTTATTTATGCCAAGCTTTGGCGAAGCGGAATTGCGTCAAGGGCTAACCACCATTGTAAATGGAAATTGCGGCCTTTCCTGTGTGCCATGCCCAGGTAAATATCGCGAAGAAATTCTTTCGTTTCTGCGCCCTGTAATAGGCGAAACGCCTCGTGATAAGCAGTTTGAAACCTTTGGCGAATATATGCAGATGGTGGATAAAACCCCATTGCCACTTAATGTGGGCATGTGTGTGGGCAACGGTACAGTGCGCGCCGCCACGCGCGGATATGCTAAGGGCAAGCTTACCGACAGCGAGCTGACAACAGCAAAAGCGCACCTGCGTGACGCGCTGGAGGGCGGCGCCCTTGGCGTAACGCTGGGCATTGTATATGCGCCTGAATACAATTATGACGCAGACGATTTTGTGCAAGTTTTGCAGCCTATGCGAGAATATTCTGTGCCACTGGTTACCCATATACGCGGCGAAGGGGATTTGTTTCACAAGTCGCTTTACGAGGTGATAGATATTGCAAAGCGGCTATCTGTGCCGCTGCATATAAGCCATTTTAAATGCATAGGCAAGCGCAATTGGCGGCACGGCGCAATACACGCCCTTGAAATATTAAACGAGGCGCGCGCCGATGGCTTGCAGGTGGACTGTGATGTATATCCGTACACGGCAGGCTCTACACAGCTTATACAAATTTTGCCCCCTGAATACTTGGAGGGCGGAACGTCGCAAATAGTAAAGCGGCTGCAAAGCCCGGCTTGCCGCGAGGAATTGCGTCGGATATTCAGCGCGCCTTCAGATAGCTTTGAAAACCTTGTAAACTCCATCGGCTGGGAAAATATACGCTGTACGTCCATGTTTTGCGCGGAAAACCAGCAATATCTAGGCAAATCCGTGGCGGAAATTGCCGCTATCCGCAGTGAGGATCCATGCGATACGGCTTGCGCACTGCTTGCAAGCGAGGAATGTAATATTTCCATGGTGGATTTTATTACCTCGGAGGACGATGTGCGCCGCATTTTGGCGTCGCAGCTAAGCTCCGTTATATCCGACTCGGTTTATCCCACAGGCGGCGTGCCCCACCCGCGCCTTTACGGGACATTTCCAAAGGTGCTGATAGATTATGTGCGCGAGAAACAGCTTTTGCCCCTTGAAACGGCAATACATAAAATGACGGCAAAGCCGGCAGCGGTGTATAAGCTTGCAAACAAAGGCTTGCTAAAGGTAGGATACGACGCAGATATAAATGTTTTTGCTCTTTCAAACCTATGCGCCCCGGCAAGCTACGAAAACCCAAAGCAATTTGCAAGCGGGTTTGACTATATTTTTGTAAAAGGCACCCTTGCTTTAGAGCGCGATTGCCTTACCCATGCGCCTATAGGGGAATTGTTGCGAAGATGAAATTATTATCCCACACGTATATAGAATGGGTTTTAACAAGCAAACGCACAGACTTGTTTGCTAAAACTGCTTCGCAAAGCAGCTTTAACCGAACATGTGCATTAAATGCACATTGTATAAGCTTTTTAACCAAGCAAATGCATTAAACACACATTGTACAAGCAAAGCGGATTTGGCTAAAAACAGATATATGTATAAATGCAAAACCGGCGGTTTAATTTTGAACACGATAGACAATGTTCAAAGTTAAACCGCCGGTTTGTTTTACAGTTGCATATTTTTAAGGCAATTCAAGTGGCTCATAATGGTGGAGTAGTATTTATCAAGGGAAGAATAATCTTTGTTTCTTAAAACATCTACCGTGGTGCAAATGGTGTTGTAAAGAGGCGTAAGCCCCATGTTTCCGGTAACGCCTTTTAGCGTGTGGGCGTATTCAAAAGCCTTTTCATAATCACTGTTTAAAATGGCACTACCTAGCTTTTGAAATGCTTCGTCATTTAAAAAGCTGGCAAAGCAAGATTTATATAAATCCACATCATCTAAAAAGCGCCCCATAGCGCCATCTACGTCAGCACCATATCCCTTTAGTTCAATAAGCAGCGTGTCCATATTTTATTCCCCTTTCTTAGGTAAAAGCCGATAGAGCGTTTTATACAAAAGCTCTGCGTCAATGGGCTTTGCAAGATGCTCGTTCATTCCCGCACTTTTGGATTTTGTAATATCGTCATCGTATGCGTTGGCAGACATGGCGATAATAGGTATTGTTTTTGCCCATGGAAATTCAAGAGTGCGTATATTCGCGGCGGCTTGCAGCCCGTCCATTACAGGCATGCGGATATCCATTAGGATAGCGTCGTAAACCTGTAGCGGTGACGCTAATACCTTATCAAGGGCAATTTTGCCGTTTTCTGCCACATCTACATGGGCGTTTTTAAATTCTAACAGCTTTTTTGCCACTATAACGTTAAGCTCGTGATCCTCCACAAGCAAAAACTTTTTATGGGTGAAGTCGTATGCCTCATAAGGCTCTACAGGGCATTGCTCAGGCGGCGTGTCCGCCTCAAAAGAAGAAACGCCAAGGGGAATATTTACGGTGAAAACAGTGCCCTTGCCCATAGTGCTTTCTACAAGGATATCTCCGCCCATAAGCACGGCAAGGTTTTTTGATATGGCAAGCCCAAGGCCGCTGCCGGTATAGCCCATGCTGTCTGTGCTATGCTCCTGAGAAAAAGGCGAGAAAATTTGCGGCAAAAAATCCGCCCCGATACCAATACCCGTGTCGCTTATTTTAAAGCATATGTTTACGTTTTGGTCATCTATAACGGTATTGGTAATGTCTAGGTATACCGCGCCACCATAAGGGGTAAACTTAACTGCGTTTGAAAGAATGTTTATTAAAATCTGTTGCAGCCGTATTCCGTCGCCGAGATAAGCCCTTTTATAGGCACATTCTTCCGTTACCACATAGCGCACGCCCTTTGCCTTTGCCTGTGTGCCGATAATGGTATCAATGGTATCAAGCAATTGCTTACAAACCACTTTTTCGCGTTTAAGCGTTATTTTGCCGCTTTCTATTTTAGACATATCCAAAATATCGTTTAGCAAAATTAATAAATATTGGGACGCATAAAGGGATTTGTCGATACATTCAAAAGCGAGGGGCTTGTTATCAAGGCTCTTTTTTGCTATTTGCGACATGCCGATTATTGCGTTCATAGGTGTTCTTATTTCGTGGCTGATGCGAGATAGAAAATCCGATTTTGCACGGTTTGCCTGCTCTGCCATTGCAACGGCAGCTACAAGCTCTTGGTTTTTCTTTTCTTGCGCGTCTACTGCGGCAGTAATGTCCATGCGTGTCATTAAAATATTTGAAAACTCTTTATTTATGTATGTAAAGCGCAGCTGCTTTTGCAGCTTATTGCCTTTTGCACCGGGTACCTTGTAGAAAATATTATAAATTCCGCCGGTGCTAAGCTGAGCCGTGATATTTTCTAAGGTAAACTCCTCTAAAACACGGTTTATATCTTCCTCGCAAACATAATTGCGAATATATTCCTGCGTTT